>DNPC01000199.1 GCA_003501565.1 Planctomycetaceae bacterium
GTAGCTCAGGGGTAGAGCACAACCTTGCCAAGGTTGGGGTCGTGGGTTCGAATCCCATCGCCCGCTCTTCCCAGGCATACCGTTTTTAATGTTTACTTCTGGCAATCGGCGGGCATCTTTACATAAAGCATGCTGACCTCAGGAACACAAACGTGTCTCGTGGGGTCAACTGTTGGCAACATTCGGGGCGAGTAATCGCTGGGCGAATGGTGGCTGATGATTCTTCCATGTTCACCTGCACCTCCCGCCACCGTGCTCCGCTTTAGTCGGGCATTTTGTCAACCGCTGCTTCCGAAGGTGCAACTGCCGGCGTTTACTGGCAGGTCGGTTCTGGATTTTTCGTACCAGTATTTTTTCGTACTCAATATATCGCGATCGCCTCGAGACGAATTGAGGCTGGCGAGGTTGAGGCAACGGTTGTCACGACGACTACTTTTTCGAACGAGTAAATAAGCAATGGCTGATACCGAAACGCAAGAAGAGCCAACCATCGAAGCCCCCAAGCTTGAGTGCGATGCACAAATTGAGGAAAAGGGCGCTTGCGAGCGGCACGTTGTCATTACGATTGCCGGCAGTGAGGTAAATCGTTATCGCAAGCAAGCGATCGACGAAGTAATGCCGAAGGCCGAGTTGCCAGGCTTCCGAGCTGGTAAGGCGCCTCGCCGGTTGGTTGAATCTAAATTCAAAGAACAAGTCACTGACCAGGTGAAAAGCAATCTGGTCATGGACAGTTTGCAGCAGGTCACCGATGGAGATCACTTCTCGGCGATTAGCGAGCCTAGCTTCGACTACGAGGCAATTGAGATTCCAGATGACGGCGATTTTAAGTACGAGTTCACGATCGAGGTTCGGCCCGACTTCGATACGCCGAATTGGGAAGGCCTGAGTCTAGATCGTCCCGTTTGTGAGATTTCCGACAAAATCGTGGACGAGCACTTGGCTCGAACACTGGTCCGCTTCATGCCCGGCGAGCCGGTTGATGGTGAGATCCAACTGGGTGACACAATCAAGCTAACCGGGGCCTTCTCGCATGATGGCAAGGAGATTGCCGAGTTCGACGAAGAGTCTGTTGCCGTTCGTGAGAAGCTCGCGTTCGGTGATGCGATTGTCGAGGACTTCGGTGCGTTAGTCGCTGGCAAAAAGGAAGGTGACACCGTAACGACCAAGGTCACTATCGGTGAATCGGCGGCGGCAGAAGAATTGCGCGGACAAGAAGTAGAGGCGACCTTCACGATCGTGGAAGCGCAGCGGATCGCGGTCGAGGAAATTGACGCTTCTACGCTGGACAGCCTAGGCTTTGACGACAAGGGCGACTTGCGAGAGTTCGTTCGAGAAGAGCTGAGTCGGCAATTTGAGTACCACCAGCAGAAGGCACTCCGGGAGCAAATCGTTGCCGAGCTCACCAAGGGGGCTGATTGGGAATTGCCTGAGTCGCTGGTTCGCCGGCAAACCAACCGCGAACTTCAGCGAATGACGCTCGAGCTACAGCGAAGTGGCTTCAATCAGGAGCAAATCAAGTCGTACCTGAACGCGTCGCGCATGAATGCTCAGGAAACGACCGTCGCGGCACTACGCGAGCACTTCGTCCTGGAGAAGATCGCCGAGGACCTGGAGGTAGAGCCTACTGCCGAGGACTATGACCGCGAAGTCGAGTTGATCGCCGAACAAAACGATTCGTCGCCACGACGGATTCGTGCTCGTCTCGAGAAGTCAGGCCAAATGGATGCTATTCGCAACCAAATTATCGAGCGAGTCGTTATTGAGAAAATTACCGAAGCTGGCAAGCTGACAGACAAAGAGGATGACAGCTTCTTGCCGAATGACTCAGACACCGCGAACATCGATTTTGCGATTGCGGGTGACTTTGTCGACATTCCAGAAGCCCAGCACGACAATGACCCAGCAGCAGTGCCGGGCGCACCGAAGCTTCCGGAGGCGGAAAAGAAAGAAGATTAAAGCGGAAGAGCTGCCAAAAAGCATTTTGACAATAGGTCGTTGCGCGTTGCGCAGCGGCCTAGTTTCTTTTTGGCGGAGTTTTTTCTTCTGAGTTTTTTCTCTGAGTTTTTATCAGTGGTTTTTCTCGGAGTTTCTTCGTGGGTGTTTCCCGCGGAGTTTACTTTTCAGTACCCGCCCTATTTGAGCTAGCCAATGCTAGCAAACGCGCCCAAGTCGGGTTTCAAGCTGTCTCGACCGGGAGCACCGGAGTGATCGTTGCAGTGAGTGCGACAATATGGAGGTGGTTGCAATAAATCTACCGCAAGTGAATTAGGCGGTCCGATACTCCACTTGCATAAATGGTGGCGACTGCAAACATTGTTGATTATTGAGTTTGGAAATTTCTGGCAAAGCAGATGCGCTGGTCGGCTATCCATGACCCGCGGACAGTCTTACTTTGGTAGAGCGGTTTGCGACACCGTGTAGTTTTGTCTCGCTTACCTGAGTGAGCGGTTTACCGGGTGCATAAGCTGCTATACGTCCGTACAACTCGTACGCAAGCGACAACAACGAAGGAGTGAACGTTGAATTCTCCCCAATTCCCGCATGAGATTACTAATTCTTACGCGGCGCAAAGCTACCAGCGTCAGCGCCAATTGACCCTTGGCGATCTGCTGCTTGAGAACCGAATTGTTTTCTTGCAGGGTGATATCCACACCGGCAACGCCAATGAAGTCGTCATGAAGTTGCTGTACTTGCAGAGTGAAAACCGTCGCAAAGACATTCACTTCTACATCAACAGTCCTGGCGGCGAAGTTATCGCGACGCTCGCGATTTACGACACGATGCAAATTCTTTCTTGCCCGGTTGCGACGTATTGCGTTGGCCAGGCAGCCAGTGGTGCTGCCGTTTTGCTTGCTGGCGGAACAAAAGGCAAGCGTTATTGCTTGTCCAACAGTCGCGTCATGGTTCACCAGCCCGCTGGCGGAGTTTCTGGCCAGGTGTCCGATATCGAAATTCAAGCTGGAGAGATTTTGCGTTACCGTTCGCTGCTCAATGGGATTCTTGCAGAGCATTGTGGCAAGACGGCTGACGACATTGCCAAGGATTCAGACCGAGACTTCTTCCTGACCGCTCAGGCCGCCAAGGATTACGGCTTGGTGGATGAGATTCTGACAAAGCCACCTGCTGAGGCAGAGAGCGATTCGTAGTCCGCCTAGCTCCTAATGCGGCTCTGAATTCATACAGTCAAATCAAATTCCGTTGGAAATAAAAACATGCCTGCAATCCCCTACGTAATCGAAAAAAGCGGTCGCGAAGAACGCGTCTACGACGTCTATAGTCGCCTGTTGAAGGATCGAATCATTTTCTTGGGTTCCCAAGTCAACGATGAGATCGCAAACGCCCTGGTGGCTCAAATGTTGTTCTTGCAGTCCGATGACCCCAAGAGTGACATTCACTTGTATATCAACTCGCCCGGCGGAAGCGTAAGTGCCGGACTTGCGATCTACGATACGATGCAGTTCGTTTCCTGTGACGTTGCAACCTACTGCATCGGCCAAGCTGCCTCGATGGGAGCTCTGCTACTAACAGCAGGAAAGAAAGGGAAACGCTTTTCGTTGCCAAATGCACGTATCATGATTCACCAACCTTTGGCCGGCATGCAAGGTACAGCTGAGGAGATCATGATTCACGCTGCTGAGTTTTCGAAGACGAAGAAGAAGCTCAACGAGATTTTGCTCAAGCACACCGGTCAGTCCTATGAGAAGATTGAACAAGACACTGATCGCGATCGATTCATGTCTGCCGATGAAGCCGTTGAGTACGGTTTGATTGACAAATCGGTCGAGTCGATGCCGCAGGCTGAATAGTCGGCGGAGCTTTTCAGGTGCGGGGCATAGGGCAAGCGATAGCTTGCCCTGATAGGAGACGGATGGCCCGGATGCAGTCGGTTGTGTTTTCGGGTTTATCCAGATCGCTCTAGCAGAGTTTGGTAGAGTTTGTAGTACTTTGCCAACTGGTCTTCCAGGTTGAAATGCTCTTTAATCCGCTTGAGGTTGTAGGCGCCTGCCTCAGCCGCCAGGGTAGGAGTAAGCGATAGCTTAAGGGCTTTGTTGATAAGATCGCTCGCAGAGCCCTGAGGATGCGTGGCAGTTTTCAGTGGTGCTGCCAATTGAACACTTGCCAGCTCGCCCTCCCCTAGGACTTGGCGAACACCATCGGCGTCGTTGACCACAACTGCCTTAGCGTGGCTCATCGCCTCGAGCAGAGCGTTGGGCATCCCTTCGTAATGCGTGGGGAGGATAAACAGATCACAAGCCGCGAGCCATTGGTCAACATTCGGTTGCCAACCGGCTAGGTGAATCCGTTGGCCACTGTTGCAATTCTGTTTTAGGTCTTCAAGTTCCGCTCTCTGTGGGCCACTACCGAGAATGACAAGCTGGTGGTCTGGAAGAGGCTCAAGTAGTCCATCGGCGTCTTGCAAAAGTTCACGGAAGCCTTTTTGATCCGAAAGCCTTCCGATCGCCAAGATGAAACGCCCCGGTGGGATGTTTGGGGCGCGATTTGTATGGGGGGCCAGCTGCGGAAGTGTGATACCATTCGGGATCACGGTTAGCTTCTTGCTGGGAATGCCTTCGACGCGTTCACAATGCTCCGCGACGTCTTGGGAAACGCAGACCAAGCGTTCCATCTTGCGAGCTGACCAAGCTTGAATGAGCTGCCGACTGCGCTGTACTTGGCGCACTCGTGCGCCGCCGACGAAAACTGAATCTTTGGGCCGAGAGACGGCGGTGAGCACATTGGCGTGAAACAGCATCGATTGAACGATGTCAGGCTCAAATGCGCTGAGACTGTCGTGCAGCCAAGCTTTGGCCTTCAGCGTCCGAGAGAGGCCGCGGAAGCCGCCAAAACTGCAGTCGATATGCTGTTCTTCTAATTGCTCGAGGAGTCCTCGGAAACCTGCGGCAGGTTCTGGCCCAATCGCAAATACTTTGACCTCACTACCGTGCCCTGCCAACCAGATCGCCAGGTCCGCAATGCACTTTTCGGCACCGCCGACGTCCAGTTCGGTAATGGTGAGCGCGATTCGCATACGGCTTGAAAAAGGTAGCAAAATAGAGTGTGTCTTCTTGGCGGCCAGCGACCAAAGTACTGCCTCGGCCCGTTCCGTATTCTAACGTCGGCAGCTATCCTTGTGAGGCGG
>DNPC01000064.1 GCA_003501565.1 Planctomycetaceae bacterium
CTCCCCATCGTCGTCAAGCGCTTCTTCGGTTTCATCACCGTTACGCAGAAACCATATGAAAGTGCCGCCAGGCTTCTTGGCGAGGTGCTGGTAAAACACGGTCACGCCGAGCCGGCGTAGCAAAAAGCGCCTCAGTAGAACTTCAAGCATTATCTAGCTCCGATGCAACGGTTGTCGTAAAGGCCCCTGCAGCCCGCCGGCGCGACTGCCGAGCAGACTTGCTCAAGATCCGCTTGGGGCGCATGCCGGGAATATGCACGCGACGTGCAAATGCCATCCCGTTTCTGTTTTTCGTCCGGCGTCCAACGCGGAAGGCTAGCAACCTGCCAGGCTTGGCCTGAACAAAATGCGACCTTGTCCCATATTCAAGCCAATGGATGGGGACAGGATTGCCCGCCCGCTGTATTTGGGACAAATTGCGGCCACGCACTCGATTTGACTTACGCGCCTTAAACGTTTTCGACCGAGCTTGGCCGATTCGTACCGTTGTGAACCCATTGCGGGACCTTGTCACGCTCCGCAGGCTGCGAGCCGTGTATCCAGTTTGCCTGACTGCTCTAGCGTTGGTTTTCGTTGTCTTCAGCACGACTTTGCCGGCTGCGCCAGTTGCTTTTCGGACGACTTTGCGCTGAACCTTCCGCTCGATTACCTGAAGTCGGCCGATTACCGCCGCTTCATTCTCCACACTGATTGAGCCATCCACTATCGAGGCTCCAATGTCACGAGCCGGTCGGTATCGCGCTCGTCAATTGAGGAAATTCGATAATCAACGGCTTTGTAAATCACTCCCCAGCCAAGCGCTAGCTCTGCGGGAGGATGCCGAAGTAACAATCGCAGTGTTGTCTGCTCCAGATCTGCTGGCTGGGCTGCAATCTCCGATGCTGAACGTTGCCATAGCCGGGCAGCGCATTTGCGCACATCATCGAACGTATGCGACGGATGTCCTAGATTGGACTCGCCTCTAAACCTAGGTTTCTGGAGAGCAACCGTCAGAGGATATTCGCCCGCCTGCATTAGCCCCACCTGAGTGCATCAATATGGGTGGCGTACTGCTCTAAAGCTAGCCGGTGAACGCGCGACAAATTCACGCCTTGAGTAGTGCTCGGCGTTGCCCCGCGGTTCGTGAAGTTTTCTTCGGCAATTTGAAGAACCAGCAGCGTTAAGTCAGCTGGCCAGTCGTCGAAGCCTGCGGTGTAGGTAACGCGATACTGCTCGTAGCTCTGTGCTGCATCAAAGCAGAATAGCGGCGGCTCCTTTTCAACCAATGTGAAATCGGTCGTTGCCGACCAGTCACCGCTGTAGACCTCTGCTGAATCGATACTCTGCACCGGAAACCGCTGGAGAGCAAACGCATGCAGTTCCGTTGTCTGCCGGAACTGCGTAGTGCGGAATACCTGACGGCAGTAGCTTTGGACGAACTCGACAGCAGCGTCAATCATTAGCTGCAGCTGCGTATCGTGGTCGCTGTTGCCGAACTGGTCAGGGTAGACTCGGCAATACTCGCGGACTCGGTCGATCGACAGCTCAGCCGGAAGCGCGTTACGACTTAGTACTTCCAGCTTCATCGACATTGCCCGTTACAGGAGCGACTTCAGAGGTGGGCGATTCCGATTCGGTTGCCTCGCTTGTCCCAGTTGCGACAGATTCAGTTACCGATTCAGGTGGCTGGACAGTAGTCGTGCCCGGCAAATGCGTCTCATCATCAGTCACAACTGGATCTGCAACCGGAGTTGCTTGCACGGTAGTCGACGTTTCACCTGCACTTGCCACGGTGTCTCCGGCGTCCTTCGGCTGTGCCTCGACCTTCTCCGCCAGACCAGCCGAAAACAACTGCTCAGCCACGGCTTGGGGCACGCTGAACGTCTGCCCCTTCGCTCGCGACACACCTTGGCAAACCATGGCAGTTACTGCTTTTACCTTCACCGAACTACTCCTACACGACTAAGAAAGGGGAGCGGCCCGCCCGGGTGCTGAGTAGGCGGGCCGCGGGCAGCAGGGCAGATCACGAAAAACTGCCACCCTTAGCGAATTACACGACCTCGATGAACTTCACCGGGCAGTTAGCTGTTTCAGTTCCGCGGAGCATGTCCGCATCGCACGAGCGATTAGCCATGAAGGCCGCCTGATGACGCTCGGCGAATTTTTCGTTGAATCGCTCAAGACGAATTTGACGAACGACTCGGACTTTCATTTGGTTGAAGTTGCCGAATGCAACAATCTTGTTGCCAGCAGCTAGCCCTGCATCATTGGACGCCGTCAGATAATTGCTGACGCGGTAAGGAACCGCGACGTCCTTGGCGTACTGCAATCTGCCATTACCAATCGCCAGCAGCGGTTGGTTGTTGGAGTCGGTGAGCGAGGCGAACGCTGCGAGAGTTTGGTCATGCATTACCAGCGTGCCGGCGTCGCGATGTTCGGTAATAACTGACCAAATCAGCTCTTGAAGCTTGGTGAGGGCTACGGGTGAAGCAACCGGGACAGTTGCCCCCTGCACTCCCCTATGCATGTAACCGCCCAAAGTGTCGGTGCGGTTGCCCGCGGTAAGCTTGCGCTCAATGGCCTTGGCAATACGCTCGCCGAGAGCTGTGCCCAACATCGTGGCGATGTCGAATGGGCTGTTGGCAAGCAACGCTTTGCTGATCCGCGCGAACCCGCTCGTGAAGTCATAGGCGCCGAGCTTTGGTACAAGCATCTCTGCGTCGGCACCGGCAAGGTCCTCGTCGACGGACTCGTCGACTTGATGGCCTTCATTGGCATAGTCATCAGCGAATGGCCAAGGTAGCTGGTCTGCCGAATCGGTGACCATCAAGTCGCAAATCGATAGCACGCCACCAAAACCGTGGAACGCGATTTCGAAAGCATCACGAAATGCGGTTGGCACCCAGTCTTGATAATTGGCATCGTAGCCAATAGACCGGCGTTCGAGCTGCGATCGTGCCGACGAACGCTGCTCAGGAGTCGGATTGCTCCCAAGGATTTGGCGAAGCTGCTGAACCGTTTGGTTGTCAGCTCCAAGCGTTTCAATGTGACTGGACGGCTGCACCTGCAGGTCGTGGATAGCTTGGCGGTGAGCGTCGGTAATGAGATTCGCGGCTCGACTTTCGCATGCCCACGCGTGTAGAGCTAGGCAACGCTGCTCTTCGCGACGGGCGGAGAACCGAGCACTATCGCGGTCGCGGTGCAATTCACCATACTCAATGTCAGTACCAGGAATCTCGTCCGAAAGTCTGGGATCGAGCCGTCCATTTCGTTGCTGCTGACTGCGCTGCTCGTTGGTACGGGCGAGGTGGTTTTTGAGTGAATCGGCTCGCTCTTCGGCCTCGATATTCGACTGGAGGTCAGCGATTTCGGCAGTCAGGCCATCGTACTGTGCTTGTTCGCCTTCGGACCATAGCTCGGCGCCGGTCTTGCCAGACGATCGTCGTTCTTCGACTTGAGTGCCTAATTGGGAGAGTTCGCCCTGCTTGGTTTGAAGGGCCTCACGCATTTCTTGAAGAGTCATTTTTTGCTCCGGATTGACTGAGTTGTCTAACCGGAGCTTAGGGGAGAGGCGCAGAATCGCGAAATCGTGTGTGTCAGGGAATCCCATGAAATAGGCTTCAAGTCATTGAAAGCCTATTGATTTTGAGAGACAATTTTCAGAGTGTCTTCTCCGTACACTTCGACTGGAGCATAAACATCCATACTGCAGTAGCGAATCTGTATCGCCGACTAAGCGATGTGGGTATCGATCGCCCCTATCTGAAAAGATTTGTTTTGCCGGAATGGTGGGACGATACCGTTGCAATCTCCGATGCTGGCCAAGCAGATCTATGTATGCGCATCGCCAGAAGTCTCAACCTCAACTTCCGTGATTTGTTGAACCCAGAACGTAAGATCGAGGTAACCAGTGGCAACTGTCTGTTTAAGCACGCAAAGAATGCTGATGCGGAGGAGTTTCGAACTGCGGTTTCCATTTGCCTTGAAGCTGCCAGGCTCGCATTGTTGGGCACTCCGGATTACCGCGAAGTACAAGACATCAGCGGCAACCAGGTCCGAGATGAAATACTCGCAGTTGGTGCAGACTGGCCTGGATTGCGAGAGTTAGCCAATTGGTGCTGGCGATCCGGAGTGCCCGTATTGCACGTACCCAACTTTCCTACAAAAGCCAAAAAACCCGATGGACTGTTGCTTAGGATAGATGGCCGCTATGCGATCGTAGTTTGCAAGAAGTCGCGTTTTCAAGCTTGGTTGCTGTTTATCCTTGCTCACGAGATGGGCCACTTGATTCGCGGTCATCTGAACTCGGACACAATCATCGTAGACGCAAAGATTGGGCAGGACGCCGATGCATCGAAAGATATTCAAGAGGCGGAGGCGAGTTCTTCAGCTATCGAGATCCTTACCGGCCAGGCTGACTTGCGTTACCGCAGCGCGACTGTAATGCGGTCCCCATTGGCCCTTGCAAGTGCAGCGGTACGCGTCGGCAAGAAACATTCGGTTGAACCTGGCCACATTATCTTAAATTACTCACACAGCCAGGGTGCTTCGTATTTCAGATTTGGAAATGCAGCTCTGAAAATTGCTGAAAATGGTCAGAAGAGTGGCACCGCCGTCCTTCAGAATGCGTTAGTCGAGCACCTTGAATGGGACAGGCTACCGGAAGAAAGTGCCGCCTTCTTATCGAGGATAACGAGTGCTGACACGACGAATACTCGCTGACAATGACGCCCTCATCAAAGTTGCGTATTGCGACTTGGTGGAGGAAAGCAAACATGTTCTTGGAGGCGAAATGTTCAAGCTTCCAACGTTTTCTCCGTGGCTCAGGAGGCGGGTGGCGAAAGGTGCATGCAGCGAAAGCATAGCGAAGCATGTTGAAACAACAGTCACACAGTGCATAGATCGCCTTTCTGAACCCGACCTCAACATAATGGAACAACTGCAGCCTATCGCGGGGCTCGACCCTGGCGAAATTACCTTGCTCGCAAGCGCAGCCAATTCCGATTCGTCAATTGTCTTTACCGGCGACAAACGCTGTATTCGGGCCCTGGCTGACGGGGTACCTTCGGTAGCGTCTTTGCTCGCCGGGAAGATATGGACCGTTGAACAAGTTATCCTCGGAACAATCGATCAACACGGATTCAGCTATGTCTCCGAGAAAGTGTGCCGTTCCTTCAATGGCGATATATCAATCGATACTGCGATAAGCACAGCGTTTTCTTATGGCGTGGAGCCTAGTGAAGGAGAATGCGTGGCTTGCCTCACCGCTTATGTTGAAGAACTCAGGGACGCCACGGGCTCGCTACTCGCAAGTCCAACAAAATAACCTGCGATTTTTTTTTGTTACTACTCGCTAGGTCTACACTCTGCTGGTGTCCCAGAATGCGATGGGGGTATCTACGCCGCATCGTCTTGTTCGCGGCCTTTGCCCTTACCCCACTGCGGCCCGATGTCCGCTGGCTGCGGTCGACTCACCTGACGCTCGTCGATGTAACGTCTAGTTACGGCTCTAGCCGAATGGCCCAGCAACTCGGTTGCATCGCCTCCCGCTGCTTCGAAGTGTGTTGCAACTGTTCGACGTATCTTGTGGAACTTCGTTCGACGTTCGTTCGGTAGTCCAGCGGCTTCGAGCAGCCAACCGTATCGCTTCCAAAAATAGGTGTGATGGTAAGGCCATTCAAATACAGTCTCGCCGTCGCAGTGCTTTCTGAGCTTGCTCAGCAACTCTCTAGTGTTGTCGCTGAGCTTAAATCGTTTACCGTGTTTGCCTCCCTTCCGTGACTCCGCTGGCACGACTAGCCAGCCTGCTGAGTCGATTCGGTCCCAGGTCAACTTCTGAATCGCTCCGACTCGTTCTCCTGTATCTAAAGCGATGCTAACGATTGCACCCCAGAACAGTTTGAACGGCACGCCGTTCCGCATCGTGGTAGATAGGGTGTGTATGTGTTTGACTAGTTTGGCGACGTCGTCTTCAGTCCAGGCGTCGGGTACTGGCACAGGGGCATCCGGTGGTCGTATGGTCGGAGCATCCGGTCCGAGGCGAGACAGTGCTGCGAATCGCCAGAGAGCGAGTAGCTGCTGTGCATCTTTGCCGGCAGTGGCTAGGGTGCGATTCTCTGCTCGCCAGGCTATGAACTGGCTGACACGCTCATCGGTGAGGTCGGAAAGCAGCGCCGGTCGGCCAAGCCAACGACCGAACATAGCCACAGATAGACCATACATCCGCGTGGTCTCTGGACTCTTGCCTGTGAGTCTCTGGGGTCTGTACTTGCTGCAGAACATGCCCCAGATGGTCGGCTGCGACTTGTACTCCAACGGCAGCGTTGCAATCAGCGCCTTGTCCGCCATTTCTGCCGGCACCTGCGGTAGCTCCTGTTGTTGAGCGTGCCGCATGATTTGGCTGATAGCTTTCTCCATTTGGTCCAGCAGTCGTTCTTCAGCTCCCCGGACCATCGCGATAAGTATTTCTCTATCAGCCATTGGTCACCTCCGCACGTGCATAACATGCAATTGCTCCTGTTACGTACTGCCAGCGTTCATCTTCGCTGGCCAGGTCGACCTCTGACCATTCAAATAAGTCGGACGAAAAGAACGCCGTAGCCAGTTCAGCTGCAGAGAGGCCTAGGAGCAGCCTCCGCCGCTGTTCGGCTGGCAGTCGAGCGAGAACATCGCATCGACAGGCGAACTCGTTCAGTTCGTCGTGCTCTAGGTAGTCGGCTTCGAGTTCGGCTGCAAAGCGATAGCCTGCCTGCCAGGCGGGTGAGTTAAGCATCGTGATCTCCTTTTGAGGAGATTCTACGAGTCCAGAAATAGCGTTCAACCCCAGGCGCAAGTCTGTGTATATTGTGTCTACACAAGAGTGTTGGTTTTTGATTGCTCAAACGGGCGAAAATAGTTGCCAAAAACTCTTAGAATTTCTTGGCACACAACTCTGACTCGTTGAGCATGCCCCCTGAGAACCTCAACACTTCACGCAAGTTTAGCATCGCCGGCTCAAGCTCTTCGAAGAACACACGACCGTCGTGAACCTTGCCGCTCGTTTGACACAATCGCCTTGTGTGGAGCTTTGCGTCACATCTCCGCAGAGCTTCATCGCGGGCGGACCAAGTTGCCTGTACCTCAGCTCTTTGCTCAGCCACCCAAGAATCGAGCTTCGTTAGTTCGGATTCTTTGAGAGACGTTACCGGTAGCGTTGCAAGCTCCAAAATTGCCTTGTGTTTTTTGGCCTCGGCGCGGCGGGACTTGCTAACTACTGGAACCCTTCGCGCCTTCCACTCCCTGTAGATTCGGCGGATTTCGTTGGGGCTGTCACGAATTGACCACTGAGTTTCGAAACGCGTAGCCTTGAGTTGCTCATTAACGATGAGGCAGGTAATAATCGATTTGCCCAACCCCGTCGCGCGCGACGCCTCGTTAATGGACATGCCTACCTTGGGGCGCTTGCGAGGCAAAGCCTCAATCTCCAATTTGCACGCTCGCGTCGGTGCAATGCGACGTGATGGGCCGAGCTTCTTCTTTCGCTTGGCCCTGACTGCTTCTAGAGCTTTCTGAACATCGACCAACGACTGCTGGATGTGCCAGCGATTGGCCTTCCGCTCCGCGGTGATAACGGAGGTTTCAATCAAACGGACTATGGTCCGTGGACAGCAGCCAAGTGATTTCGCAGCTTTTCGGACACTCAGCGCTTGCGGTTTTGGCTTCGGAGGCGGCTGCGGTTTCCGTGTCGCCTCCTTCTTGATTCTAGGTATTTGGCGTCGTTTCGGTCTAGGTTTCGATCGCTTTTCTGCTTTGGGCTTTGGATGTCTCTTTGGCTTGGGTTTTGATCGTTCCAGCCGAATGGCCTCAATCTCATCGCTTGTCACATAGACGTGGTACCAACCACCCTGGTTCAAATGCTTCAGTTGGCCGCTCCTGCACCAACGCCCGATTGTCTTGGTCGTAACGCCGAGTCGTTTGGCAACTTCAGCTGCCGGGATCGGTTCTACACCGTCCAGCGGAGGCGGCGCTGCTGAACGTACGATGGAGGTAAGCTCGTCAAGCGGAGTTATTAGGACCAGGCGCCCATTCCGCTTCTCCGTTTTGATACGTCCGCGGCGCTGAAGCTTGTATAGGTTTTCGCGTTGTGTGCCAAGCTGGGCAGCGGCCTGCGGGATAGTGAGGTGCATGCCAGAGTATTAACACACTGGCACAACTGGGCAAAATCGTTATTACCCATTCACATCCGCCAGCCACTCCTGCCATAGGTCGTAAAGCTGCCAGGCTGTCTCATGCAGCGCTTCGTTCTCCCAAGATCGGATGATGCTAAAGCCAGCACCTTCTGCATCGAAGCCAACCATATACTCGCAGAAATCCAAGAAACGCTCGTGGTCGTCGGTGTCGCGGATGTAGTTGCCAACAGAGTCGTCGTATTTCATAGCGGGAAAACCTCATCATCAGCAGCGACGACGCTGAACTTTGGCATCTGACCTTGGCGAGTGATGCGACTGAAGAGCGATGTACTCCTCTTGAAGTCCGTGTCGAACCGAAAAAACGTTGCCGACTCGCGTGCACGGGATATCGCGACGTACCAAACCCGTCGTTCCTCATCGTCGAAGGGTATCGGCCGCCGGGACTTAGGCCTAGCCGTTGGGAGGATGTCATAGACTAACACATTGTCCGCCTCGTCGCCCTTGGTGCTGTGAATCGTACCGATGCGGAGTTTCGGGTGACTGGCTAATTCTGCGCCGTGACAGTGTGCTGCACGTAGGTAGGCCGCATGTGGCAACACGCTGTAACGCCAGTCGATATGTCTGGCCCAGTGGATGAACTTAGCAGTCTCGTCGTTCGGAGTCTGATTCGGGTCGAGCGGAAGGTCTGCAACTCGATGGCGCCAGTCGGGTAGCTTGGAAAATTGCTTGATTATCAGCTGCCACTGTCTGGATGTTGCGTACCCTTTCTTAACTAGTGACCAAAGCCCTTCACTCGCTTCGATACGCTCGCGAGAAAGATAGCCGCCTTTTTCGGCGACGGTTAGCCATGGCTGGCCAAACTTGGTCAGTATCTTTCCGAGCTGACGCACCTGGTTGTTAGAACGTGCGATAATCAGGTCTGCTCGCCTAGCTTTGACTAAATGCCGGAGCTCGTCTTTTCGTATCGTGGTGCTATCGACCAATCCATCTGGTGCGACCGACTCAACACGTCGGTGCTTGTAGCCTTTCGATGGCTGAAGCACGCTCTCAGCCTGACTCAAAATTTGCGGTGCACAACGATGGCTCTGATACAGATTGCGTTGCTCGGTATATTTCCATCCGCGGCTCAAGTGCGCTGGACTTGAGCCACAGAAACTGTAGATGCTCTGCCCTGGATCACCAGCCACGACGACTCGCTCTACGCTCGGTGCCGATGCGAGTCTCTGTGCAACACGGTGCAGGAGCGGATTAACGTCTTGATACTCATCAAGATACCAGGTGCGGATATTGGGTAGCTCGCCGGTCGGATTCGCTGCAGTGAGTTCTTCGGTGCTCATGCGGAGACCGCAGAATCGTAGGAGCACGTCAGCGAAATCAGTTTTTCCATCCTCGCGCTTTGCCAACTCATATCGCCCGATAACTTTCTTAAAATCCGCGTCGGCGTCCTTCGGCGGCGACAGTGTTAGTCGGCATCTGTCCCAATAGCTCAAAACTCCAGATACGTAGTTGTGTTGCTGGGGCAATGGCAGACCGGAATCGCAATCAAACTTGCGAGGATTTACTACACACTCCATCGCTTGGCTCTGCCAGAGGTGGTTACTGTCAACGAGCTTGTTCGGCTTAACTCCGCAGCAGCGCATTGCACAGCTATGCAGCGTTCGAAACCAGCAATTTTCGGCTAGGTGTACCGGATCGGTCCCTAGCTCATCGTGGACCCGGCGCCGGATGGTAGCCAACGCAGCTCGCGTGAAGCTGCTGAACCCAATCGCCTCAACAGGGATTCCGCTCCTTGTCGCTCCGACGATATAATCGAGCAACGCAGTGGTTTTTCCGGATCCCGGGACGCCGATTAACCGCTGAATCTCCATGTGCTATCTCTCCCCCATCAGTACTGGATTTGCCTCACCGCCTCACGAACGCCCTACCGTTCGTGAGGCAAATTGAGGTACGTTTGACCTTTGTTTTTCTTGGGTCAAATACCCTTCGCCTCACCGCCTCACGTAAATTCGACAAATCGGGCAAAAACCTTCGTGAGTCGTGAGGCGAGGCCTCGTTTTCTCGCTAGAACCAAGGGAAAACCGCCTATTT
>DNPC01000062.1 GCA_003501565.1 Planctomycetaceae bacterium
TTTAAATTTCACTCAATGCAGCGAACGTATCCTTGAGCTGCGAGTACACACTTTGGTACACGGGGAATAGTTGGTCGTACTTTCGGACATCAGCTCGTTTGGGCGGCGTTTTCGCGACGACCTCAATCGTGGCTTTGCAGGCTTCCTGAATGTTGCTGTACTGGCCGCTGCCGACGGCCGCCAGCAGTGCAACGCCATAAGCGGGTCCTTGTTCGGCGTTGATTGTGCAGGATGCCTCGTTCATCACATCTGCAAAAATCTGTTTCCACAACTGACTCTTCGCCCCGCCGCCGCTGAGTCGCATTTCGCGAACAGGAACATCCAGAGACTTCATAATTTCAAGGCTCTCCCGAAGACTCATCGCAACGCCTTCCATCACCGCCCGTGCCATGTGGCCGCGCGTGTGTTTGGCGGTCAAACCTACGAAACAGCCACGAGCTAGCGGATCGGCATGGGGAGTGCGTTCACCCGCTAGATACGGTGCGAACACGAGGCCCTCGCTGCCCGCTGGAATCGCGTGGGCTTCGGAGTTGATCGTCTTGTAGGGGTCTTGTCCACGCCGCTTGGCGAGTTCAGTGCATACGTTCTCTACAAACCACTGCAGCGAGCCTGCCGCCGAGAGAGTAACCCCCATCATGTGCCACTTGCCGCGAACTGCATGACAGAATGTGTGCAAACGCCCCTGGCTGTCATACTGCGGCTGGTCGCTGTGCATGAACAATACACCGCTTGTTCCCAGCGACGCGGTTAGCACGCCCCGCCGAACGATGCCGTTGCCCAATGCGCCCGCGGCGCAATCTCCCGCCCCGCCGACAACTTTGCAGTCTGCCGTTAAACCGAGTTGGTCAGCAACCTCTTTTCGGAGCGTACCGGTGACATCTTCGGACTCATAGACGGTCCCAAGCAACTCGGGATCCAATTCAAGTTTCTTCAGAAGCGTTGTAGACCACTTTCGCCGGGCGACATCCAGCAGCAACATACCACTGGCATCGCTGACTTCGGTCGCCAACTCACCGGTCAAACGGCGGCGAATTTCATCTTTGGGGAGTAGCACATGTTTAAGGCGATCAAATCGGCGCGGTTCGTTGTTACGCAACCACAGGATTTTCGGCGCTGTGAATCCGGTCAGGGCGGGGTTGCCGACCATCTTGATCAACTTTTTCTTGCCGCCAGCACGCTCAGTAATCTCTTCGCACTCGGCGGCCGTTCGTTGGTCGTTCCACAGCAGTGCCGGACGAATGACTTTTCCTTTGGCATCCAAGAAAACCGATCCATGCATCTGTCCGCTCAGCCCGATCGCCTTAACGTCAGCAGGCTTTACTTTGGCCGATCGAACGACGGCTCGAACCGTCTTTACCGTCGCATTCCACCAATCTTCAGGGTCTTGCTCAGTCCACATCGGCTTCGGCATCGAGACACCGTACGTTGCCGAAGACTCCGCCAGGATGTTTCCATCGGGATCAATCAACAGACTCTTTGTGCCGCTAGTGCCAATATCGACGCCGATTGTATAGCCCACGTGGGGATCTCCTAAAACTACTCATAGACGAGATTGGTGCGGTTGAGCCGGATGAACACCCACAATCGGGATTGCTGGCTGTTCCTACCCCGCAAAAGAACCTCAAAATATAGTGGTTTTGTTGGTCCTCTGATACTACCGGCAGGCAAGTTGTCGCGATCGTGCCGAGAGCGATTTATCCACCTACCGCCCACCACAAAAGTGACTAATCTTGTGTCGCGCGTCTTCCATACAGCCCAGTTGCAAACCCACGCTTGCGCACTTTTCGTCGCGTTGGTTCGTACACTTGACTGGTGGACGTTTACTCCGGGGGCCCCATGCCCACTGGCTATGCCAAGGTCGTGGACGTTCGCATCGCCCCGCATGATCGGCGGCCAGACACGGACACAGTCACAGATACGGCGACCACCAACCTAGCCCCCAAAAACCCAACAATCTAGCCCCAGCCAACCAAGCCCAAGCGAACGTTAAGTCATGGCAAGAGCAGGAAATCTGATGAAAAGTATGATCGCGCGATACGACGGATGGTTGGCTTCTTCCAGCACCAGTACTCGTGACGAGTGGCGAGGCACCGCACTGAGCGTTGCGACATTCGCCGTCGCGATTTTGCTAGTCGGCTGTGACGGCAAGGGGCCTACTCAGCCTTCCGATCAGGCCAAGAATGCAGCCGTTTCTGAATTCCCGTTGAGAGTCTGGGTTGTCACCGATATCCAAGACGCGGAAGCCATCCGCCGCAAATGGCAAGGAGAAACGCCCCAGCCAATCGAGATTCGCGAATTAACCATCCAAGAACTGCTCGGCGGGGAAAAGTGCCGATGCGATGTCTTGATATACCCCTCGCGACTGTCCGGTGAGTTAGTCAGTCGCGGGTGGGTGCTTGAATTACCGTCCAAACTTACCGGCGGCGATGACAGCGTGCTCACAGGTCTTAACAAGGCTTCCGCGTATCAAGCGGCCTACAACCAACGAAACTATGCGTTGCCTCTGGGATGTGACGTCGCTGGCGTTTTCGTAAGCGATGCTGTCGCGCGAGAGTCCGAGGCATTCGGTGGATGGAATCAGCTGGTGGAAGATCTGCCCGCCGAAGACATGACGATTTCTGACGATGCAGTGGATCGAGCCGCCATTGTGGACCGCTACCTAGCGATAGCAAGCTCCATCTCCAGCCGAGAGGCAAAATATGGTCTGCTATTTGACTTGCCAGATATGGTTGGAGTACTCAATCGTTACGGCGAATTCGAAGAGGCGGCGACCATGCTGCTGCGACTAGCCCAACAGACCCCCGATGGTAGATTAGCGGTTGGTTCGCATGTGTCGGCTTGGGAAACCGTGTCGCAAAGTGACGCTGCCTTAGCGACGGTGCTGCCCTTGGCTGTGCTTCCGTCAGATTTGGCAGGCGACGCAGGAGAGTTCTACGCAAACGTTATCTCAACAGACACCGGTTCATTGTGGAACACGGGTCACGGCCTAAACGTTTCGCTTGCCGAAGACTGCAGTCAGACTGCCCAAGCAATCGGACTAGTACGTTGGCTCGCTGAACCTCAAACACGCACTTTCCTTGGCTCTCAGATGCAAGGAATCACTCCCGCAAGCCCCGGCGGCACGTCTGCGGCACGCTGGAAAGCTATTCAGTCGCAACAGCCCTTGCTTACCGAACGGGTGGCACACGAACTGCGGCTACCACTGGCCGATCAATACCGATCGATACTAGCCGACGAACTAACGACCATGTTAAAAGGGCAGTCTACACCAAAGCAAATGGTAAACCGAGTCGCCGCGGGGTGGTCCAAGATCAACAGACAGAACCCAGAGCAGGGCCGACGATACCAAGAAAGCCTCGGACTGCGATATTGACTAAAGCTGTCCCACGGATTGTTTTGCGACTGTCCGTTCTGCGAACTCAGCTCAATTGGTGACAGGACCATCAGTCGGCTCAAGCAGCAGAGCGACATCACTAGCGGGCATTCCCAGAATGCGACCGATCTTTTCTGCTTTCCAGCCCGCTGCAGCCAGCTGCCGAACTTTTGCATACGTCGAATCCGCGTGGGGGCGAACATCTTCGGCAAGCTTGATTAGTTCACCGAGCCGGTTTGACGCTTGATCGCTTCGACGCATCAGGGATGCAACAGCAAGCATCTTCGAGTCCAACTCGCCTTTGATCTCTCGCCCCAGATCGTTCAACTCGACTTGCCACTTGAGAGTGTCGGCGTTGGCCCCCAGCGACTTCGTGCCGGTGAAGACCTCCGGTTTGACCTGGGCAGTTCCATTGAACTTCATGTTCTGGATCTTCAGGGCCTGCGTCTTTTGTCGACGCTTCATGCGGCCGCGGATGAGTAGCCAGACGACGATCCCCCCGCCCGCGATCCTCATCATTGTGTCGAGGCCCGCTTCTTCGAACATCGCTCGCCAATTCCACTACGCCAAAACAACAATCACCTGCAACGGTTATCGGCAATCCATACTGCGCTCGACCAAGGCGGTTTGCTCGGCGCCCGCAACTTGCTTCAAACCACCTGCGAGTTTTCTAGTCAGCGTGGTTGGTACAAATGTTTCAATTCGTGCATTTGGGCGGGTCACACCACCCTTGACGGTATTTGCACGCAAATCGTATGGCTCGGCTAATGATGGTGGTGATGCCCCCCAGAGTGATCATGTGAATGGTCATGTGCATGACCATCGGCGTTGGGCTTAGGATCGCCGGCATACTTGGGCCATGTGCGCGACTTGTTTAAGAGTTCGGAGCCGCCTGCATTAGCGTAGCCGCTAGCGGGCGATCGCTCGCGGACTGGCGGCTGCCGTCCCGCTGCGTGCTCCTGGGCGGCCGCCTCAACAGCACGGAAGGCCTGCTGAAGCGAGCATTGGTTATCGGTCGCCAGCCGCCGGCAAGACTCAAACTCCGGCGACACATGGACGGTCTGGCCGCCGCCATAATCATGCCAACTCAATTTGGCTTGAGCCTCACCCCAACGAGTCGAAACGTTGATGATCTCTCGTGGTACTGCGTAACGTCTGAGCGGCTGAACACGGACGCCCAGTGAACCGGTAAGGGCAAGCATGTGGCTTGAAAGCGCCGTTTGCTGTTTGGGGCGACACAATACCGATAGCATCACGGCCGGCCGGCCCTTCTTCATTTGAATCGCAGTTGTGTAGACATCCAGTGGTTCTGCCTGCCAAAGTTGATCGATAGCAAACCCGATCTGTTCCGCAGTGGCGTCATCGATGTTGGTCTCCAACAAGACCACGCTTTCTTCATCTAGTAGACCGCGATTCTCTGTCGAACTTGTGCTTTCGCCGATGTATACACGCAAGATATTCGCTTGCTCGCCTAGATCTTTGTGCCCAGCCCCGTAGCCAGTGCTGAGCAGGCGCATCGTCGGCATTGCGCCGAAGCCATCTGCGAGCGTCGCTAAGATCGCTGCCCCCGTTGGTGTGGTGAGTTCCGCTTCAATATCACTCGCGCGGATCGGCAGACCTTTGAGCAATTCTGCGGTCGCGGGGGCAGGGACATCGACTGGGCCATGGGCAATGCGGATTCGTCCGGTCCCAGTGGGCGGTGGAGAAGCAACTATCTGTTCGATCTGCAAGTTACATAGTGCCACCGACACACCGACAATGTCGACGATGGAGTCAATCGCACCGACCTCGTGGAAGTGAACTTGTTCGAGCGATGTACCATGCACCTTTGCCTCCGCCTCACCCAAACGACGGAACATCCTCAGCGCTAGGTCGCTCTCCCGGTCCGTCAGCGTACTACTGGCAATCAGTTTCTCGATATCGGACAGGTGCCGGTGTGCATGCTCTGACGGATGTTTTACGTCCAGCCGAAGTGCGCGAAAGCAGTGTCGCATCGTTTCGGTAATTTCAAGCCTGACATCGCCAAGTCCGAGCGAACCAACCTGGTCCATGATGTAGTCAGGGTCTGCCCCCGCATCGATCAGTGCACACAGCGTCATATCCCCAGCAATTCCACTGGCTGTATCCAAATAGGCGATTCGCATAGGGCAAGGTTCTGCTTGGGTTCTGAAGGGCATTGTGAATTGGTAGGACCGGTTTAAGAGCCGGACGTCCGTGACACAATATCATTGCTTTACGAGAGTACGGCAAGTCTGCGAGTGTATGTTTTCGCAGGCAACTACACATCTTGCCGCACCGGGACTATCCCAGGATCCCAGCGTGGCACCCACTGATTCCGACTTTTTGTCGAACTCTGACCCTCGCGACCTTAGGACCTCGCGAGCAGAAAATTCGCGACCTGAAGACACCGCGAGCTGAAGAATTGCGACCCGAAGACACCGCGACCTGAAAAGAAGATACCGCGAGCTGAAAAATTGCGTCGCATGATCGGACATGCTATACCATGCGTTTGCGGAAGTGGCGATCTAACCGCAAGGCTCAGATCACTTGGGGTAAACCTGCTTGGGAGTTCATGATGATGAAGACTGCGCTGAAAAACGCGGCGAACACCGCTGGCGAAAAAGTAAAACTCAAGCGGCGGCGGTTCCTCAAGACGGGAGCCGCCATTGGTGCTGCGGCTAGTCTGTGCACGCGTTCAATCAGCGCTAGGGGACGCGTGGAACGCCCCACAGTCCTGGGAATAGGAGCGGGCGGACGCGGCCGAGCAGACTTGGAACAGGTCAGCAAAGCGGGCATGGATGTAGTCGCGTTGTGTGATGTCTTTGACATTCGAAAGTTTGAAAAGGTTACCAATAAACGCCTCAAGGGACTGGTCTCGGTTCGCGAAGCCTACTCAGGTGCAGTCTTTGGAACCGACTATCGCCAAATGCTGGTCGAGCTGGGCGACAAGATAGACGCCGTTGTGATCTCAACGCCAGACCACCACCACTTTCACGCCGCTATGCAGGCGATGTTATCAGGCAAGCACGTGTACTGCCAAAAGCCGTTGACACACGGCATTTGGGAAGCTCGGATGCTGGCGGAAACGGCTAAGAAAACTGGCGTCATCACGCAGATGGGCAACCAAGCCCACGCCAATGATCACATGCGTCGATGCGTCGAGCTGATCCGAGCAGGCATCGTCGGAAAAGTGAAGGAGATTCACGCTTGGACGAACCGCCCCATCTGGCCTCAAGGGTTCGACGCCCCGCCTCCACCCGAAGCCGTACCGCCGGGCGTAAACTGGAAACAGTGGATTGGCCCAGCTCCTGCAACGCCCTACAGCTCCAAGATCGCTCCTTTCGCCTGGCGCGGGTGGTGGAACTACGGCACCGGTGCACTTGGGGACATGGCTTGCCACATCATGGATGTCGGTTTCTGGTCCATGTCGGAGGCTAACAAGCCAGCCTCGCCTCGCCAGGTGATCGCCCAGCAGCGAGGAGCCACCGAATACTCTCCTCCGATCAATTCCATCATTACTTGGGACTTCCCGGCTTGTCCATTTTCGGCTGGGGATGGATTCAAGTTCTTTTGGTATGACGGATTTGTAAAAGGCCAATTTGATCGGGATTCTTGGACGCTCGATCGCGGCGGCAAGGAATACAATCACCCAAGCAGCGAAGTCCTCGATGGAATGGATTTTGAAAAATTCGGTAGTGTCATCATCGGCGAACATGGCAAACTATTCTTCAATCGTTCGCGCCCGGACTGGCAGCTACGCACGGGGAGCCGTATCGAGAACTTCCAATGGCCCGACGAAACTTTGCCACGCGCCGGTGGTGAGAATTACGGCGAGTGGCATGACGCAATTGCTGGCAAGATTCCACAGTGCCAAAGCAATTTCTCGCTTGCTGGCCCAATGACAGAGGCCATCCTGCTGGGAGTCCTAGCCCAGCGTCATAGTGATCAGCTACTTCAGTGGAATTCAGAAAAACTGCAGATAACCGGTCGTCCCGATCTGAACGCTCAGATTCGTCGGGATTACGCCAGTGGCTGGGATGCAGTGGAAGCATTCGGTTTATAGCCAAAGCCAGATCGCGAAACCAGCGCCGTTGCAAGTACTTAATCAGACAAGTTCACCGGCCAAGAAAATACGCCATGTATTCATGCTGAGCTTGTGTGAGTTGTTGAAGGTTATTAGCCGTCGGGACTATCCCAACTCGCACACGCGGTAAGCCGCGATAGTCGGCTGCGACCGGGATCACTTCCAAGTCGCGCGACCGTGCGAGACGCAGGGCTCGAGGGAGATGCCAAGCACTGGTCAGGATGCCAACTCTGCCAGCCAGAACGTCGCTTGGAAGCCCCGCAACGGACTCAATTTCTTGGTAGGTATTGATGCCCGGCAGCGTTGAAATGTCAGATTTGGGAATCGCCAGCTTCGTCCAGATATCGATGGTCTGTTCGCTTGGGTTTGCCTTCCGACCAAATCGGCCACCCATCGGGCTGCCTGTCGTGATCAAGCGTTTTGCGTGCCCTTGATGGTAGAGCTGCGCGGCATACACAACGCGATCCCCCGACGACGCGGTTTGTGCGCGGCGATCGTTCTCGGTCGTCCCGCCGCCCAATACTACCAAGTCGTCCAAGGGTGGATCCTGCTCAGGCTCAAAAACCTCGGCTACGCTTTGTTCAAGGCTGTTGATGAGCAAATTTGGTAAGAAGCTGGTTCCACAAAACCATAGCACCACCGAACATCCGAGCAATGAGAATCCGGTGCGGCGGGCGTTATTTGCTATCGCAGCCAGACTGGCTGACAGCATAAGCCACCATAACAAGCC
>DNPC01000702.1 GCA_003501565.1 Planctomycetaceae bacterium
CGGGTTGGCTCGGACCAGCCAACGTGACCGCAGAATCGGGATGAGATCCAGCAGGTAAATGCCATCGGCTCCAAGAGCCTCAATCGCATCGTTTGGCTGTATCCACGTTTTTTGCGGCAACATCCGTGAGATTGCCCCATAAGCCAGTCCACATTGTTCAAGATGTTCGTCGTATGACTCGGCATCAGAACATTCGAGCTTCACCAGCAACGCCTCGGGGTTGTTTTCGGCGGAAAACTCGGATTCGCGGTACACCATGCAGGTCCGTCGTGCGCAGACTTGATCTGCATAGAATCGCCGCTTTGCCATCGTTTTGCTCGTCAATGCGCGTTTTGGGGAACGGAACGCTATAGCCAGAGTCGATCTTGTGGCGTTCGGGCCGAGATCATGCCCAGCCGCCGACCATTCATCAGGCTAGCCTCCCTGAGTATACCGCAAAGCGTCGCATGCTCTCGACACTGATCGCACCCAATCACTGTTGAGCTGCTCCCACGGGAGCAGCATTCGTGGCCAAACTCGGTTGGGCGATTGAGGGGTTGTCGGATGTGCAGATAGAGCGCGCAAACCCTCATTTTATCATGGCTGTCAAGGGCCGAATTATTCGAGCTGCAAAGAGAAATCTCTCGTACAGTTGCAAGCGGTCTGGATTGATCCCGTCAGGGAGAAAAGTGACCTCCCCCTTTGTTGCGTGCCGCCTTGATAGGACTTGCGAACACTTGCAACTGAATGCTCGATTCGTCAAGAGCTGTTGTCCTCAGCTATCGCGCGGATGGCCAAAGCAGCATCGGAGTACGGATGAGCAATCGCAGTGCACAGATTTTGGTTTCATGGGTTGGTAAGACGGATCTTCTGGCTTCACAGGGAATGGCAGAAGGGCATGGCCCAGTTGCCAATGCCGTTGAATCGCGGCTGTGGGTCAGAGTGGCTCCTAGCGTTGTTTCCTGCTTCACCCGAGGTGAGTGGTACCCTGTTGGCCAAAGTTCAGATGTTCAAACTGCAACACTACAACTGGGGGCTCGACCGCTTCGCTATTGAATGCGTCCGCAAAAAAAGCCCAACTCTGCTGCACGAGCAATTTAACGCGCAAACAGAGCAGGAATCCAAGCTGCAGCTGTTTGAAACATGCGGCATCACGGCTGACCAAGGTTTCACCGTTGTTTTCCACCCTACTGTACTGGCAATCCCGCTTGTTACTCACCATGAGATTTCCTAAGAAAGAGCTCGCTGAATCTGTGAATTACTTGCTAGCAGGCAAGCTACGGGCAGGGGCGAATGACCGGCAAACGACCTAACGGAACAACCAACCCTCCGGTGGAGTTCCTTGAGCTACTTCCGCAAGGGGTTGGGATTACCAATTCTCTCGGTGTCTTCGTCTACACTAACCCGCGTTTTGACGAGATGTTCGGCTACAAGGAAGGAGAGCTTATAGGGCTACCGGGGCATATCTTAAACGCACCATCAGATGCTCCTCCAGAAGAACTGACCGAGTCGATCAATGCAGCAATGAAGGAAAATGGTGTCTGGAAAGGTGAAGTCTATTGCAAGCGGAAGGATGGGACACTCTTCTGGACAGAAGCCAGACTATCCTCGTTTCAGCATGCCGTACTCGGCCAGCTTTGGCTGGGAGTGCAGGACGACATAAGCGACCGGAAGTCCATCGAAACGCAGCTACTGCATGCCCAAAAAATGGATGCCATTGGAACCATGGCTGGAGGGATTGCTCACGAATTCAACAATATTCTCGCTGCCATTCAAGGCTGGCTTGAGCTAACGTTGCTTGATGACACGCTCCCAACATCTGTGGTCGACAAACTCAACCACGTGCAGACGGCCAGTAGCAAGGCGGTTGAGTTAGTAAAACAGATCTTGCTCTTTTCGCGAAACCAATCCGTCGAAATGTGTGTGATGGATCCTACCGGTGTGCTGAGCGAGTCGTTGCACTTACTCAAAGCAACGATCCCAGCGAACGTAATGCTTGACCTCAATGTGGCGGAACACTGCGGTTGTATCAAAGGAAATTCCGGTCAGTTCAACCAGCTTGCTATAAACCTCATCAATAATGCCGTTCACGCACTGGAAGGAAACTCCGGCAGAATTTCAGTCAGAGCAGGCGTCAAGATGGCCGAGGACGTTCCCATGTCCGAGGACCACGGTGTATCCACGAGTGAATCCGGTCAATGCTTCCATCTCTCTGTCGAAGATGACGGTGTAGGAATCAGGCCGGAGCATCTCACTAAGGTCTTCGATCCATTCTTCAGCACGAAAGACGCAGACCAGGGAACTGGGCTGGGCATGTCAGTTGTCCACAGTATTGTCAGCAATCATCATGGTCAGATTGCAGTGAGTTCTGAACTGGGAAAGGGAACGAGAGTTGACGTTACCTTTCCGCTGGTCGCCCAAGAGCAGGGCCAGGCTAAGCAAGGATCCCGGCGACAGATATTTCCTGGGACCCAGAAGATACTTATCGCGGAAGACGAGGTAAGCCTCGCCCAGATCTATTCACAGTTCTTAAGTCAGCTTGGATACCGAGTTGCTACGTGCAACTCCGGTCGGGAAGCTCTTGAGATGTTCAGATTAAGTCCGGAGGCATATGACCTGGTTCTGTCTGACTTTGACATGCCAGAGATGACGGGGCAGCAGCTTATGGAGGAAATCAGGAAGATGAAGCCCGACCTACCCTTCATAATCTCTTCTGGATTCTGCAAGAACGAAGCAACGCTCCTGGAGGATCACACCTGTGTCTTCTTGGACAAGCCCGTCTCACTTGGCGCATTAAGCGAGACCATACGTCGCAGTCTCGAGGTTCACGCAGTGAATGAAGATCAAGATTCAGCGTCGGTTCGCATGCGCGGGCAGTCAGGTCGACAGTCTGCCTAGTTGAAGAGTGTGTGTTCCGTTCGACTATCCCAGCCGGTTAGTCTGGCAGCTTCGGTTCCTGTCGCGTTCTGGGTTCATGCGACCAGTAGCTGACTATTCCGATGCCGACCGTCACTTTAACGGAAGGAACAGACATGGAAGATTCAAGCCACGGCAAGAGCCTGAAGACGGCGAAGTTGCCACGCGGCACGCCGCACAGATGGGTACCTTGATTACGCCTCGGGGTCGCTGCCGCTGACAGTGCAGGATTGCCGGAATCGAAGGATATCCAACGCTTCGGCCGCCGAAGCTTCCGAGAAATCCGCCATCCAAGCGGTACTAGACGCCAACGACTGCCACCGCGAGCAAACACGAAGGCACTAAGCAAAAGCTGCCGGAAGCTGCACTACAAAATGCATCGCTATGGGTTGCATTGAGCATGCCATCCGCTGACGTTTCCAGCTGCAAGACAATGAGTCTGTGGAGCTTCCCTTTCTCAACTGGACGCGAGCGGGCTTCACTTTTATTGCGAGGCCAGCTGCTCCAACTAACCGTCCGTATGGAAGTTGTCACTAGCCCTGAGGCTTCAACCTTCCAGGGCATCCTCACGATGCTTTAGTTCATCCTGAAGAAGTGCGAGCGTCCGCACAACGTTCGCCAATTCAATCAGTGGACCTAGGACAGCTGCCGACACATCGGGGCTTTCGCTGATCATTGTTTGCACAGCGGCCACCGTGTCGCCCTCGTTCTCCAGCGCCTTCAACGCCATGGCCGATATTAGGTCCTGTTTGAGCACGATCCCTAGTTCATCGAATCGGGTTGAAGCCCAAGCAATCTGGCCGATTAGTTCAGGCGTTGTGAGGTTCTTCGGGTTAGTCATTTTGCGAATCAGCGAAACCACCAATGCGAGATTAGGCAGTAGGGTTGTTGCACTTCTCAACACACCTCACCATTGCGTCTTTGGGTCTGCGATCTGGGGTGCTCCGTAACTGCATGTTGCGGTGTCTGAAGCAGCAATTGCTGACCGCTGTGTGCATATACGCCCGCCAGCTGGTGCACATGTTCGGGGAATGACACGTAACGATCGACGTGTTTCTTTTTCTGTTGGTGTCGTTACAGACGATACTGGGCACGAGCCTTTAGCCAGAGGATGATGCCGTGACATATAAAGAGTTCTGTGACGAGGCGGACACTGTTGAAATGCTGCACGCGATGCTTGAGCGTGCCATCAAGGATCGTCGAGGGAACCTACCAGTTTGCACGAACGACGCTGATGGAGAGGTGCGACTAGTTCCAGTGGTACCTGTCCAGGGCGTGCAGTAGGCGAGAGGGATGCTCAGCTTGAGTCCGACGATGTCTTACCGCAGTGGCGTAGCCCTCGATACATTGGGCGACAACTCAGGAATACGCAGGTTCACACGCGAGTAGGCCCCTCTTCGGGACACGGCACCATCGCGAAGAATGCGAGATTCCGCAGAGTTGTCTAAGGCTCTGAAAGTTCACCGCATGAGATCACCTCACCCACTACAAGCTCGAGTGCATTCCAGTCTACTTCAACAACTGTGCGACAATTCGCAATAACCTTCCCGAGTGCATCTTTCGGGTTGGCACCACAGTTGTCTCGCAATTCATGCTGTAGCAACTGAGTGACAATCTGACTGTCATTCAATAAAGAAGCCGCGGCTTTGGGATTGACCGGCCGCACCCATGCACTTCTTCTCATAGTCTCTCCTGTTAACTACCAGTTGAGTGGCAACGAAGACGAGGCCATCGCATGAGGTCACTGGGGCGACACGTCTCACCATCAACCCAATTGAGGCAAATCACGCCCGTTGAACTCTCCGCAGACTTCTTTGCGTCTGCACGACAAGATTCTTCGGCATTTTGGAGTCCGACCAACATGTGCAAATACGCTCACTTGATTCTGTCGTGATGCGCAGGACACAGTGATCCGTGTTTCGCGCAGATATGAACACTCGGCGAAGTGGGCTGAGACTTTCGGAGTCGGTTACGACGCCGCTGTCACGAATGTCAGTGAACATAACCCGTACCGCTCAACATCCAATCCGATTTCGGTGGTGACAAGACCTGAATCACTGAGTTCCTTACATCCAACTAGTTGTTTGCCATGGGCCGTTCGTGACAGGGTCACACGGGAACCACCCGCTGGAACAAGCAATTGAGCACAGATGTTGAACACTTCGTCGAGGTTTTCGCTCAGTCCATCGGGCATCTCTCCCTCTTCCATGGCTTCTGCAGCTCTGCCCGCCGGGATCTGAGTGAGGGCAGCCGCCAGCCGACAGCCGCTCGATAAGTCGCAGCTTAGGTAACCAGCAATGGCCCCGTCAGGGTCAATGTACTCGGCGATGGAATAGCGTACTTCCGGGCTGACGTCAGCTGCCGAAACGGCCAGACCAAACAGGCTATGGAATAGTTCACTGACCTCGATTGCCTCGAGCCTCTTGTCTGTTGATAGGGTCACAGGTTTGTCCCTTCTTGCGTAGGTTAATTAGTTCAGACACTCGATCAGAACAGCGTTCAAAGATTCTGCGGTGAATGGCTTGGTCAGGATGAACTGAGCGCCGGACCCCATCGCGAGTGAGCGAGCGTCCTGCCCGCTCTCGGATGTGATAAATCCGAAAGTCACCTCGCAGCCGGAGGCCCGCAGTTTCTTCAGGAATTCAATACCGGGCATCTCGGGCATATTCCAGTCGCACAGAACCAGGTCGAAGTGCTCAGAGGTCGCCAGTTCCAGCGCTTCGGCCCCATTCACAGCCTCTGCAACATCACAACTACCAACATCTGTCTTGCCCAGAGTGCGTTTCACGATCATGCGCATCGCTCGGCTGTCATCAACGATTAGTACCTTCATGACTATTCACTTTCTTTCGCATAGTTAGAGAACTCGGTTTAGAAAAAGGCAGATCCGATCAATTGTCGAACTCCTGCCAGCGAACACGAACCGGTTGGCCGGACACGGCAAAATCCCAAGTCGTTTCCGCGCCTGACGCTGGAGAACTTCCTTTCTCGCAGTGGTCTACATTGGGAAGAGACAACTGGGCGTCTTCCGGAAGGATGCCCTTAACATTGCCACCGATCATGTTGGCAATTTCGCCGACCGCATCTTCAATCTCTGTCGGCTCGACCGCATCCATCGCGACGTCAAACATCGTTGCTCCAATCAGTGTGGCCGAGACGGATGGAACTTCAACAACGATCTGTTTCTCTGACCTCCCGGAAATGCAGATCGATGCGATAATCGCCCGGCCGTCGAAGCTGGATTCCGACGGCGATGAATCAACGGGTAATTGAAGCATGTCCTCAAAGACGTTGGAAATAATCTGCTGCATCGCTGTCACTTCGATTTCCATTTGATTGTCCCTGTGCACAAATGCGTCTGTTGTTAGGTTTAACGTCTGAGCTGCCGGCTATGTCGCAGTGATCGCCCGATTCACGGCACTTCGCTGATTCGTGATGGCTGTCAACCTGATACTTCATCTGCTGCCGGTATCGACCGCATCACGGTGTTCTTGTAGAGCTTCAATGAAACAGGGCTCACTGCGTCAGCTGCCAGCCACTGGCAAACAGCACTCTTCATGGCTTAAGACGATGAGGATACGTGCATAAGCCGACAGGGAGTCTCGCAATGACATCAGATGTCAGCTGGTCGCTGCCCCTTGCTTCTATCCGGGAATGTAACTGCCATTAGAAGTGTCGTCTGAAGTTTTCGTCATCGGGACAATCGAACTTGCAGATTGCTGGAAGGCCCGCATGCGAAACACGCGGACAAAGATCAGCGCTCGAAGGCGGGCATAGCCTACGTCGTTGTCCATTTCGGAGGGGATCCGAGCAAAGCCCTGCGACAAATGTAAACCCTCAGCGATGGCAAGGACCTACCGAATTAGATCGCGATTGTGCATGGATCTGACGACTGGGGTGCATCGGGAGGATGGCCGTCCGCGCTTTAGGCGTTCCAACGTCTGCTTGTCTTGCTGAATGCAAGTCAGCAAGACCCGTGCTCGATGATTGTTGCAACGCAAGAGTCACATCGGTGAACACAATGGCCACACAGTTGGAAGGGACCAGGATGAGCATATCCGCACATGTCAAGCTCAGTGGCAGTGTCGGTATCAAGCGCGCAGCGCAGATTCACTCCGAGGCCTGCAAGGCTCTTGATGGCGGCAAAGTCGTCACGTTCGACTTCGATGAGAATACAGGCATCGATGCTTCAGTTCTCCAACTCCTGCTGGCAGTTCAGCGGGAAGCTGACGAACGTGACAAGAACTTTCAATTGCTGAACGTGCCGACTGCACTAGTGGAACAGATAGAGAATTGCGGCGCCGCATCTCTCCTTACTGTTCATGACTCTGCCTCGGCGCCCACTGAAAACGTCTGAGGTTAACCCACTGGAGCTCTCTAATGCAAACAACAAAAGCAGCACTGGTCGTAGATGATTCACGCTCCATGCGCCGGATGGTGTCTGCCGCACTTGCAGAATCAGGTTTCGACATCATCGAAGGAGCCAATGGTGCAGAAGCACTCCATAAGGCGGCTGGCAGAGCGGTCTCGATTGTCATTACAGATTTCAACATGCCCGTCATGAACGGCCTGAGCCTGATTCGCGAACTGCGTGCTCTGCCTGAGCATCGGTTCACTCCAATTCTGATGCTCACCACCGAATCCAAAGACTCGATGAAAGCGGCCGGTCGGGCAGCAGGTGCGACAGGGTGGATCACCAAACCATTCAAGCCACAACAGCTGATCCAGGTCGTCAACAAGGTGGTCGGCTGATTGTGGTCTCTGGAGTACAGCGATGAATAATGACATGCAGGAATTTGTGGAGGTGTTTCTCGAAGAGGCGAGCGAGCATCTGGAGTGCATGGAAGGCGCATTGCTGGAGCTGGAGACAACCAGTGATCAGCCAGAGCTGCTCAATACAGTTTTTCGCGCGGTGCACTCGATCAAGGGCACCAGCGCGACGCTCGGTGTCCGGTCTGTGGCAGAGTTCACGCACGAATTCGAGAGCCTGCTTGATCGCATGCGGGACGGACAGCTCCACGTGACCCCCGAACTGACCGAACTGCTGCTGGAATCTGTGGATGTCCTCACCGGACTGCTCGATGCAACAGCCAGCGGCAGTCCGGAGCCAGTAGCTCTGGACAAAGTGCTGGCACAACTAAGAACACTCAACAAGGCAGACTCCGATCTGTCCGCGCAGGACAACCGCTCAGATATTAACGACTCACCACAGTCCACATTCCGTATCACATTTCGGCCATCGCGCGACTTTTTTCACTTCGGTCTGTCGCCGCTGCTGTACCTGCGTGATCTTGCCGAACTGGGCACCGTAGAAGACGTCTGCCTGGACAGTTCTGCACTGCCACCGATTGAGCAGATGTCACCAGAGTCGTGTTACCTTGCGTGGGCTCTTCGACTTACCACCCACCGAACGAAGGAGCAGATCCTCGAATCGTTTCTCTTTGTGGATGATGCCACGTTCATAGAAATCGTCCCTGAACCGAAAGACTCGGACCAGCCAGACGTGGTAGAGGATTCGCACTCGAACGCTGTTAAAGAATCAGGAAAGCTCTTGGCTTGTAACGCATCAGCGAATGGCTCTGTAGTTTCCGACGACAGCAGTCGGGCAAAGGCGACGCCCCGGGGAGCGGGCAACCGCGAGTCTGTGCGTGTCAATGGCGAGCGCCTGGATGACATGATCAATCAGATTGGCGAATTGGTCATCGGCATTTCTATGGTGGAGGCCGAATGGCAGAGCCTGAGCCCCGACGTCGAATCCAGCGCCATCGTCCAGCTGAGTAAGATTGTGCGGGACCTTCAGGAGCAGAGCCTGTCCATGCGGATGGTTCCGATTGCCGCCACATTTCAGAAGATGAATCGAAGCGTACGTGACCTGTCCGGCAGGCTTAGCAAACAGGTCCGCTTTGAGGTCTCAGGGGAAGAGACAGAGCTGGATAAGACGGTTGTGGATCAGATCGGAGATCCGCTGGTTCACATGATCCGGAATTCGGTCGACCATGGTATCGAGTCTCCCGAAGAGCGGATCGCAGCCGGTAAGGCGGCAGAAGGCTGTGTGAGCGTTCGCGCCTATCACCAGGGAGGAAATATATACATCGAAATGCAGGACGACGGAAAAGGACTGAATCCGGATTCCATTCGGCGCAAGGCGGTCGATAGGGGGCTCATTTCTGCGGACGCGAAACTGACCGAACAGGAGATCTATGACCTCGTCTTTGAGGCAGGCCTCTCAACCGCCCAACAAGTCAGCGATGTCTCAGGTCGGGGCGTGGGGATGGATGTTGTTCGTCGCAACGTGGAAGACCTGAAGGGAAGTGTCTCCATCGCATCCACTCCCGGACAGGGCACGACAGTCACGGTGAGGCTGCCACTGACACTGGCGATCCTCGACGGTCTCTTACTGAGTCTGGGCTCTGAAGTCTATGTGGCGCCACTGCTTTCTGTTGTGGAGTCATTCCGACCACAGCCCGGCGAAGTGAAACGCCTCGCAAACGATATGGAGGTTGTGCAGGTTCGTGGTGAGGTTGTGCCTGTCCTGCCACTTCATTCCGTGCTGAATGTCGAGGGAGCAGTCACTGATCCTTACGAGGGCCTGCTGGTGATCGTCGAAGATCACGACACCAAATTCGCCCTGCTGGTTGATGACCTGCTGGGCCAGCAGCAGGCCGTTATCAAAAACCTTGAATCAAACTTCCGAAAGGTACCCGGGATCGCCGGCGCAACCATCCTCGGCGATGGTCGCGTAGCGCTCATTCTGGATGTCGTCGGTCTCAGGCATCTGGTGCCGAGCCAGGCCAGCCGCACTACCCTCACAGGAGAACTTCATGACTGCAGTTGATGACATTGCCCAGCTGACTGAGCTGTCGACTGATGGCAACCAGTTTCTGACATTTACGCTTCAGGAGGAGGAGTTTGGGATTGAGATCCTGCGAGTGCAGGAGATCAAAGGGCTGGCCAGAATCACGCCTATTCCCAACATGCCGAACTACATCCGAGGTGTCATGAATCTCCGGGGAACCGTCGTGCCGATTGTGGACCTTCGCGCCCGGTTCTCCATGCCTGAGGCAAGTTATAACCAGTTCACGGTCATCATCGTTGTCACGATCGGTGAAAAAGTGACCGGACTGGTCGTCGACGCAGTCAGCGATGTGCTGAATGTCAGTGACGAGAACATCGAACCGCCGCCCGACATGGGCTCCGGCTCGGACACAGCGTTCATGGCAGGAATTGCCAAGTCCGGCGAACGGCTAATCACTCTGCTCAACATGGAGGAGCTGGTCAGCTTTGATCCCTCATAGCACCTATTCGCACTCATCGTATTCAGCAACCGATCTCAATACCCCAATAGCGCCCTCACGAGGAACAGAAAAATGGCCACAACTAAATCACGAACAACCAAACGATCTTCCACCGGCGCCTCGCCCCGTACAAAAACAGTGCCGAAGACAAAGCAGCTGGAAGCTCAGATTCTGGAACTCACCGCAAACATAGAAGCGATTGGGCGATCGCAGGCAGTCGTAGAGTTTGAGGTCGACGGCACCATCATCAACGCGAATGAAAACTTCCTGCAGGTCATGGGCTACTCACTGGAGGAAATTCAAGGCCGACATCATCAGTTGTTTGTCGAGGAAGGCTACGCGGCCAGCGCCGAATACCGCGAATTCTGGCGATCCCTGGGAGACGGAAAGTTTGTAGCCGGCGAATTTCTGCGATACGGCAGTGGTGGCAGCGAAGTCTGGATTCAGGCATCGTATAACCCCATCTTCAATGCTGATGGTGACGTCTACAAAGTCATCAAATACGCCAGTGATATCTCGAGCAGCAAAGCTGTGGCCCGAGAACTGTCCGAATCACGTGAGCGAGAACAGCAACTCGCAGAGCAGGCACGCAGTCAGGTCGAGCAGATTCTGAACATCGTCAACCGCGCCGCCAGCGGAGACTATTCGGAATTGATCACCGTTGAGAGTGATGACGCCATCGGCAAACTTGCAGACGGCCTGCGGACGTTTCTGTCAGAGAAACAAGTCACCGACACGGAGATGGCAAGAATTAACTCCATGATGGAACAGGCGCCCATTAACATCATGTTTGCCGATACGGACTTCAGGATTAAGTACATGAATCCGGCCTCGCGCGACACACTGCAGAGTCTTGAGAAGCATCTTCCCATTAAGGCGGATGACATGATTGGGCAATGCATCGATGTGTTCCATAAAGACCCCGGCCATCAGCGACGCATTCTCTCCGACCCATCCAATCTTCCTGTTCAGTCAAATATCTCTGTCGGCCCGGAGACGCTGGACCTGCTGGTCAGCCCTGTCTACGACCAGAGCAGAAACTATCTTGGCGCCATGGTGACATGGGAGGTGATTACCAAACGCCTGAATATGGAACGTCAGATACAGGAGAAAGCGGAAGAAGAACGTCGTCAGGCGGAAACAACTCAGGAGAAGGTCGACATCGTGCTCAGGCTAATGAACTCCGTCGCAGACGGTGAATTTGACCTGAAAATTCCTGATTTGGGTGATGACGCGATCGGGAAGGTGGCCTCCGCTCTGGGTAAGGCTGCAGGCTCCATCCGCGAGGCACTCAAAGAAGTACGGGAAGTTTCATCAACCGTCGCTACCGCCGCAGACCAGATGTCCGGGGCATCTGATGAAATCTCAACGGGCGCTCAACAGCAGGCCGCGAGACTGGAAGAGACTGCTTCCAGCCTTGAGCAGATCACCGCGACCGTCAAGCAGAACAGCGAGAACGCACAGGAGGCTCGACAACTGGCCAACGGCTCGCGTGACGTGGCCCAGGAGGGCGGCAAGGTCGTTGGAGACGCCGTGCAGGCGATGAACGAAATCAATGAATCATCCAGCCAGATTGCTGACATCATCACCACTATTGACGAGATCGCCTTCCAGACAAATCTGCTCGCACTGAACGCGGCCGTCGAAGCAGCCAGAGCGGGCGAGCAGGGCCGAGGCTTTGCGGTGGTGGCTTCTGAAGTCAGAAACCTGGCTCAGCGCAGCGCGTCTTCTGCAAAAGAGATCAAGAGTCTCATTCAGGACTCGGCCAGCAAGGTTCAGAAGGGAACAGAGCTCGTCAACAAATCAGGTGACACACTGGGAGAAATCGTCGATTCAGTCAAACGTGTCACAGACATCGTTGCCGAAATCGCAGCGGCGTCACAGGAACAGCTCACTGGAATTGAGCAGGTGAACAAGGCGATGACAGAAATGGATCGTGTCACCCAGGCGAATGCCAGTCAGACGGAAGAAATGAATGGCACTTCACGGTCCGTGCTTGATCATGCCAGCCAGCTTCAGAATCTGGTCGGCCGTTTTCAACTGGGCGTTTCCGATCCGGCCGCACTGCCGACGCTTCACCAAAAGGACAGGGTCGCGGGTAATGGCCATGCTCGCCACAATGGCAGCACAACTATGCCCGCGTCGATTCCTGCCAATCGAATTGCGGCCATCTCGGAACGGACCGCATCAGGATCTGACGAGTACATGGATTTCTGACGATCTGCGGACCCTCGCGCTGGCTGGCTAGACATGGAACTTCATCGACGATCCAGTCAGCCGCCAGCTGCGTGTTCCCGATCACCTGGGCCTTTAGCTTGCTACCTTAGATGACTGGAAGGAATCCATGCACCCATATGAATTTTCTCGTTTGGCTCAACAGGGGAAGCCCATTCCGCTGCGACAGCTGCAGTTTCAACAACTGCGAGACCTCGTCTACAGCACGACGGGCATTTCACTCGCTGACAACAAACAGACTTTTGTACAGTCACGTCTCGCGCGACGACTACGACATTTAAGGCTCAGCTCGTTTCAAGAGTACCTAAAGTACCTTGAGAGCTGCGACGACAGTGGTGAAGAGCTCCAGCAGTTCATCAACAGAATCACCACCAACAAAACTCACTTCTTCCGAGAGAATTACCACTTCGAGCATCTGCGCGAGACCGTTTTCCCGCGACTCATTGACGAAGCGGAACGTGGAAGGCGACCCAGGAAGCTTCGCATCTGGAGTTCAGCATCTTCCACCGGTGAAGAACCATATTCGCTGGCCATGACTGTCCTGGAGACATTCGAAAATCGGCCCGACTGGGATGTGCGTATTCTTGCTTCAGACATTGATACGGAAGTCCTGAACCGCGCTTCGTCCGGCATCTATCCGGCAAGCTCAGTAGACACACTGCCGGCCCACACGATTGAGAAGTATTTTGAGAGAGGAACTGGCGAGGACCGCGACAAAGTCATGATTGGTTCACATGTCAGTGACCTTGTTACCTTTCGACAGATCAACCTCATGGATGAGCACTGGCCTATCCATGGACCGTTCGACATCATTTTCTGCCGCAACGTGCTCATCTATTTCGATCAAATTCGGCATGATCAGCTTATGCGGCACATGGCTCGGATGCTCGCTGCGGATGGCAGATTGTTCATCGGGTACTCGGAATCGCTGTCGCGTCTGAGCGACGTCTACACCAAAGTTGGCCGAACGATTTACAGCCTTACCCCGGGGTTCACTGACACACGTCCAAACACGATCGCTGTGCGAAAGCCCACAGATACTTCCGCGAAAGGTCGATCATCAGAGGTTGCCGAGAAGTCCATCATTGTCGGCGGCGTCTGCGCGTGCGACAGACCAACAAGGATTCGCACTGTTCTGGGTTCCTGCGTAGCAGCGTGCCTGTTCGACGAGCAGACAGGAGTCGGCGGAATGAATCATTTTGCCCTGCCAGTGGGCAACAGCGATTCACGCACAGCGGCAAGCTTCGGCGTTCATGCAATGGAACTGCTGATTAACAGCATCATGAAGAAAGGAGGAGACCGACGACGCTTGAAGGCCAAGCTGTTCGGTGGAGCACACGTGCTGCAATCCGCTGAGAAAATTGGAGAAAAGAACATCAGGTTCATTCATGAATTCCTTAATACAGAATCCATCCCGGTCGAAGCCGAGTATCTTGGCGGCTATGCGGCAATGCAGGTGTGGTTTGAAACCCATACGCAGCGAGTTCGTGTGAAGCTGCTCGAGAAGAGTGCTGTCGCGGAGGAGGAACGCCGGATCCATTTGACTCAGCAGGTGGCTTCCGAGGAATCGGTTGCCAGCAACATCACACTCTTCTGACAGCTGCTATGAAGAAGATAAGAGTTCTTGTTGTGGATGACTCCGCACTGATGCGGAAGCTGATTTCGGAGATGCTTTCCTCCGCCCCTGATATCGAAGTGGTTGGCACCGCAGGGGATCCTTACAAGGCGAGGGACAGGATTCTTAAGCTGAACCCGGACGTCCTGACGCTGGACGTAGAGATGCCGCGAATGGATGGACTCACGTTTCTTGCCAACCTCATGCGTGCCCGGCCGATGCCAGTGATTATGATTTCATCGCTGACGAGCAGGGGATGTGAGGTCACGGTTCGTGCACTCGAGCTTGGAATCGTTGACTTTGTGACGAAACCCCACATTGATCTTGCGGAAACGATGATAACGCTGAGGGACAGCATTCTGACCAAGGTACGTCTTGCTGCGCGGTCGCAGGTCTCGAGACCCGCTGAGGCAATTCGGAACAACAGGACACACTCTACGAATTCTGTGAAACCGGCCTCACTGCTGCGAACGACTCAGAAAATCATTGTTATTGGTGCGTCCACCGGTGGCACGCAGGCGATTTCTCGGGTTCTCCCGGAGTTACCCGCCGACATGCCGGGAATTGTGATCGTTATTCACATGCCGCCGGGGTTTACCAGAAGTTTCGCAGATCGTTTGAATGAAATATGTGCTCTGACTGTCAGGGAAGCGTCTGATGGGGAGAAAGTACTTCCAGGGCACGCCCTCGTAGCGCCGGGAAACCTACACACAACAATTGTACGCAACGGTGCCGAGTATGCTGTGGCAGTCGGAGAAGGTCAGCCAGTGAACCAGTTTCGTCCCTCGGTAGATGTTCTGTTTCATTCCTGCGCTGCGTCGGCCGGAGAAAATTCTCTTGGCATCATTCTGACTGGCATGGGGTGCGACGGAGCGAATGGCCTGCTGGCGATGCGACAGGCGGGAGCTCCAACGATTGCCCAGGACAGGAAAACGTCCGTTGTTTTTGGGATGCCAAAGCAGGCGATTGCGCGCGGCGGGGTCCGGACCGTATGCCCGCTCGAAAACATCGCTTCACAGATCGTATCCGACACCAGAGAAATAATGAGCGGTGACCGGACTCATCTTTCCCGAGAAGGAACAAGCGCATGACCAAAACGATTGCAAAACCAAAGCAATCTCTTATCAAACGCGGGAGTCCGGCGACTTCGTGTTCCCAAGGCAGCGACCTGAGCCCCCCCACGCATACGGTCAGGCTCTTCCAGAGGATCGGCCTTTGGGTGGCTGGCGTATGTTCCGTTGTTCTGGCCATTATCGGCATCATTCTGCCGGGACTGCCGACGACTCCGTTCCTCCTTCTCGCGGCCTGGTGTTTTCAGCGCAGTTCACCTCGATTCGAATCTCTGTTGCTGACTTCGCCGATCTCTGGCCCAATTATTAAAGACTGGTATCAGCACCGCGGCATACGATTGTCAGTTCGCCGCACGGCAGTCGTTTCAGTTGTAGCCGTCACACTGCTCAGTTGCCTGACGCACAGCATTCGTGCGGAGTTGAAAGCCGTCATCCTACTCTTCGCGACTGCCGGCCTGCTCGTGCTGTTGAAGGTACCCGTTCTCAAGGCAGCGCCGAAGCGTGCTTCTGCGCTGCGACGATTCCATCCAGGCACCGAATCCTCGAACTGTCCACATGAGACAGCTTCTGATTCGAGTTCAGGCAGGCTGGGGCACAGCAAGTTCCATGGCAGAGGCTGGGTTTGACTCGTTCACTGAAGAACTGGTCGAACCGTTTTACGCTGGGATTGGGTGCCTTGGGGGGCTTTAGGAGTTTATCTTTGCGTGTTGTTCGTCAGTTACTTCGAAGGCATCGATTCGCAGCGAGGTGTCGCGTTGCCGGGCGAAGACAGTCCTTCGCTGCAACTGTTTCTGGGGCTCATGAACGAATCGACGCCTGATCACAGTTCGCCGACCCGCATTCGTGACCGCTTTCCGATCGATGTTGTTGATTGCAGCCTCCGCCAACTCCAGCATCCTCATTTCCTGAAGTTTACCAAGACTATGTTGGTCGCTCATTCTCAGTACCCCATGGGGTGGCCTTTGGGTGAGTTGATGGTTCAGTCCAAACGCGGTTGCCAACCTGTTCAAGGCACCATCTGATCTGCGACTGCTGATCTGTGGTGAATCCTTGCTGTTTCAACAAGTTATGTAACTTTTGGTAGTCAAGGGAATGCAACAAATATGCATCACGGTTCTGCTTGTCATCGTTCATTTGTAGTGTTTTTTCAGCCGTAATGGAGGTATGTTCATGTCCGTTATCCTCCACTGGACGCCTTCGCGATAGCTCGCAAGGTTCCGCAAAGCCCGGATTTCCGGGCTTTTTTCATGCGCGGTTGGTTCGGCGTGCGGCTCATTTCCGCCATCTTCCGCGCCTTGCATGGACACAAAATGGACACTTTTGGTTTTGGCGGCTTTCTGGAAGTCCTCTTCCACCGTCATCCAGTAATGCTCTTTCGCGATTCGCTCCGTGTGTCCGCACCACCCGGTCACCACATGGCTGGGGAACTCGCGTTCCAGTTCGGTGGCCCGTGTGGCCCGCAGGTTCTGCCATCGCTTGGGCCAGACTTCCAGCCCCGCCCGTTTGATGATGCGGCCTAGCTGTGGGTTCACGTTGGTTATCTGCCGGATGTTCGCGCATCAGTTCGCTTCATCGAATAGAATTCAGCCTCTATGAACATCAATTGGCCAACTTCTTTGCCGGACTACTTCGACGAAGAGAAGCTGGAGGCTTTCCACCCGTACATGATTCACGTCTTTGGTGACGAAAATACGGATCGGGCAATAGAGTTCGTTACAGCCCATGTCAGACATCTTAGCAATGCTTGTCCTCCCGGGACTTCACATTGGATTCAATTCGATTTTACCAAACAGTGTGTGACGACAAAAAAGATGCTTAGAATGCGGGAAGAAATCACTGCAGCGCTGGCTCCGCTTGATGTGACAGTGAACTTTTATGAGTAGAGGAGAGTCAGTTTGGGCTACAACCTGATGTTTCAGGCGGAAGGGGAACTGCTGGACCCGTCAGATCTGACCTGCTTGTTCGAATCTGAGCTGATCAGTTTCTTTCCCATGGAATCCGAAGCTTCAGATCAGCTGAGATTTGGTGGATCGATCTCCTTGAAAGCTTCAGAAGAAGAGGGTTTTGCGACCAAGATGGAAGTACTTATTCACAAGATGTTTGAGATTCCGCTGGAGATTTTCGATTTGAATGCTGGCGAGGAAGTCAAGCATGGGGATGTGCCATTACTGCTCAAGCGACTCGGTGGAAAACGGTAATAAGTATGAGTCTGGATTTTTCACTCGTGCCGCCTGATGGTGCAAAGTCTCTGGGCGACAAGGCATCAGCACGGGAGGCGCTTCTGAACGCCTGCGAGAAAATCACTGGAGAAACGATCGAACGGCGGGGGCCAACGGAAGTAGACATTTCTCCTGCTTTTCGGTACGAGGTCGGCTTTTTTGGCCATAGGGCAGAAGTCGAGGCGATCGGATTCGCGTTCAAGCTTTCGCAGGACTCCACGGCAGAAATCGAGGTTCGTCGTTTTGTTGACGCCGTCGCTGATCACACCGGTTGGGTTGTAATCAAGCATTAGGGCGCTTCACCGGGCCGAAGGCGCTGCAGTCCGTGATCACTTCAGAATGCCAGCGGTGGCAGGCAGAAGTCGCCTGCATATCTCCCCTGGGGAGAGTTGACATGGGGTGTTGTTCCGACTGAGAGACGTTCCCATTCATGATCATTCCGTGCACCCAGTGCGACGAAAAACTTCGCGTGCCGGACGACGCCGCCGGCAAAAAGGCATGCCGTCCCCGTTGCGGGGTCGTCATGGATATTGCC
>DNPC01000452.1 GCA_003501565.1 Planctomycetaceae bacterium
CCCGCAGGGTCCGCCGATCCAAACAGGGGCTTGGGCGACAGCACCGAATCAGTCACCGGGTGTCGCACTTCACCTTTGTTGGAAACAAACATGATCTCTTCGCTGCCAGAGATCGGAGGCGACAGTCCGGTTCCTTTACGTCCAACTTTTCCGAAATATGCCGCAAACGAATAAAAGTCGTGCTGACTCCATTTCTCGAAGGGGTGGTGATGGCACTTCGCACACTCCAGCCGAACACCCAAGAACAACTGGCTGATCAACGTCGCGATCTCATCTGGGCTTCGGCGGTCTCGATAAAGTGTCGCAGCGCCGTTGTGCCAGGTACTTCCTTTGGCTGTGATCAGTCGTCGTGCAAACTCGTCATAAGGGATGTTGTCGCGAAACTGTTGGCGAATCCAGTTGTCATAGTTCAGGACCGCTTTGATCCCAACGCGATAAGGATTCGGACGTAGCAGATCGGCCCATTGGTTTGCCCAGTGATCCACGTACTCTGGTTGACGGAGTAGATAGTCAATCAGCTCAGCCTTCTTTGTGACAGCTGACGAATCGAGGAACTGTGTCGCCTCTTCCGGTGTGGGCAATCGACCAATGATGTCGGTAAATGCACGCCTTAGGAAAACGTGCTGCGGTGCCGGAGCGGAAACACGCACCTGAATCTGAGCTAGCTTTTCATAGATCAACTCGTCGACAAAATTGTTCCGTGGTTGTTGAGCGTAGAAATCGCTTGGCAGCTTCTCAACTCTTGGGATCGAAACATTGGCTACGCAGATGACGTTCATGTAGCGCGCCATGACCGCGGTCTCACCTGGGATTGGACCCGCTTTCAATTTCCCCAGCTCGTCGACGTCGACGATGGTTGCGTCGTTGGAAAGGTAGCCAGTCAATTTGGTGACATCTCGTTGCGTTCCGTCGCTGTAATGAGCTGTGACAGACAGCTGCGCGGCTGCCTGTGGAGACAAAGTAAGCTGTTTCTCGGCGAGTGTCACAGATTCCAGCTGCGGTTCATCAGCCAATCTCCTCGGCGCCCCCTGCCGTATCCAATCAGCCAGAGTGGCAAAGGCGTGAGAGTTCGGTGCAATTTTTTGTCCGCCCCCATGTGGTAACTGGGCGGTCGCTTTCTGAAGCAGTAGACTCTGTTCAGGCGTGACGATGGATAGCCGACGACCACGCGCTTGGTGCACGAGGGCGTTATAATCCGAATCCGAATCGAATCCGAGCAGGGAGAGCTGAAAACCGTTCTGACCCCGCTGCTTGCCATGGCAGGCGCCCGCATTACAACCGTGCGCGGAAAGAATCGGCTGAACATCCAGTTCGAAACTAACGGGAGAAGCAACTTCTGAATCGGCGCGTGATGATCCTGCGGTCGAATTCTCGGTTGTCAGCGGTTCCAAAGCAAACGCACGACGTGAATGGACCGAACCAAGGATGCTTGTTACGCAAACGGCGCAAGCGATCGACAACCCTGACAGTAAGCGATCTGGCATCGGGAACCAAACTGCAGAAGGTGGGACTTAAGGAGGGACCATTAGTATAGCCAGTCGCGACGTACCTTTGGACAGCAATCTAGGAAATGCGGCGACCGGTCCTGGCGTGCAAACCGCAGTAATCGCTTGAACCCCGGGCTCGCGTCGCTCAATTCGGCCCTGCATTGCCGTGATGTGAGCCTCTTTGTGACTTTCTTCGTTGGGCGCATCTGCGTTGGTAGGGGCTGCTGCCCTCGCGCCGAAAAGGTCTTTCTGATCTTCTATGATTCAGACGGCTGCGGAGCCGTCACTGATCATTGGGAAATACAACCATCCTCGAGGAAGAGTTGATGTCGGGATTGCGTTTTGGACTGGGCGATTTCGTGATGTGTAACCTTGGGCCAAGCGGCTGGAAGCTTGGTCGAATCATTGCGCTGCTGTACCGCGAAAGTGAATGGCCAGCCGGGAAGAGTGCTCCCTATCAAGTCGCAATTCAAGAGGATCACGGTCTAGTTTACGTTCCCGAAGACGATGATAGCTACTGTCGTGAGCCGACGAAGGAAGACATGAGAATTGCGCTCTGTATGGACGCTCTTGCCGAAAGCCTAGCAGAACAGACGGTGGCTGTCCGGGGTAAGAAGCCAACCGAGTTTAAAACTGGGACCGCGCGAGCGGAGCTTGGCTCGGAGCTGGGCTGTGCGGACGATGCAACGCAGCGTCATAGTCCCGGATATCGTGACGGACGGTGTCACGGTTGCGACCGCTGTCCTCGGAACTGGTCAAGCGTCGAACTTTACAGCGAGCATTACCGCTGCGCTGAGCGAAACGGTCTGAAGGTGACGCATCATTCGGTCGACCTCGGCCGAATTCAAGTTGGTGACGCAATCGACTTCTCACCTGTTGAGAATCTGCCGAGCAAAGATGGATTTATGCAGTGCCCTACGCTTGTCCGTCTCCCGCCAGGCGTGTTGTTCTCTGACAATGGAACACTTGCAGGCCAAGTGCAATTCGATCCGCATCGTGATGCTACTTACAAGGTCGAATTCGTCGCGGTGAGCACCGCTGATTGGGACGATCCAGCGGTGGGCCTTGTTCGGCTGGAGATCGCATTCGTAGTGGAGGGCAATCAACCGCCGAGTGAATATGACGTTGCGGCATTCGAACAAGAACAGGAGCGGGCAAACGCGACGGCCAACGAAATATACCGTGACCTGGGGCACACTTGGGATCAATGGGAGGCTGGAGAGCTAGACAATCGCGACACCTGTAAACAGATGTGTTCTGACCTTGGTCGACTGCGAAGCCTATTGGAACGGTATCCGCGGCTTGACGGGGGAAATTGGTGGGCACAGCTGGGTGGCTATCACATGAATGTGCACAAGCTGCTGGAAAACACGCTCTTTGAATGCGAACTGTACCTTGGACATGCTCTCACGTTTGGCGATCCCGATGTGCGTTGGTACGCGGAGCAGAATCTGAAGGGCTGTTACCAAAAGCGACTTTTGGAATCAGCACGGTTCATGTGGATCGATGGTCTCGAGCAAATGATGCGGGGTGAATGGGCCTCAGCTGCCCAGACGCTGCGGCTTGCGGCTGCTAAGCGAGATGGCTGGGGCTGGGCAGTCAACTTTGGCGATATTTGGTTTACGGAGTCGGCCGCTCGGTTGGTGCACGGCGCAACGCTCGCCAATCGCGACCTGTCCAAAGTTGGTGGCGAGGGGG
>DNPC01000817.1:0-1844 GCA_003501565.1 Planctomycetaceae bacterium
CGATCGCCGCGCTTGCTTGCCGCAAGCCCACCGGTACACCAAACTCGATACCCGCCTGCCATTCCTGATAGTCGCCTTCGAAAATATTCTGGTACAGGTTGTCGAACGAGTTGCCAGGGTTACGATCGCCCATCAGATTATCCCCCAAGCCACGCCAACGATACTGGGCCAGGAAGTCAAGTGTTGGGCGTTTGTTGAGCTTTGCAGCGACAAGCTCAAGTTCGCGTCGCTTGATCGTCCACTTTTGACGACGAATCTCCACGCGCTTGGTGAGTGCATCAGCTAGGGCGGAATCCCAGTCGACAATTACGTCGCCATCCATCGGCGGTGTGACAGGTTTGAACAGAGCACCGTCTGAGGAAGGTAGGCCCATCAGGTATCGCAGTTGTTGCTCTCGGGCATATAGGCCGTTGGGTCCAGAGAGGGCTTCCTTGACTTGAGTATCGAACTGGTAGTACTGGCTTCTGGCTTGAGGTTCATCCGTCAAAGCACGCTGACCAGCACCGACTTCGACGAGTTTTCGAAGGCGTTGCCATGTTTCCAGGAGCGCTGCACGCGTTTTCGTTGCGGCTTCCAGGCTGTGGTACGCGAAATACAGTTCCCAGTATGCCGTTTCTACATCATTGATGTACGTGATGATGCCTTGTTCGAAATCAGCAAGTGAAATATCGCTGTTGATCCGGGCGATCAGCACGCCATTGTATTGGCCGACCGGACTGTTAGGACCTGCAATACGGTTGTAGTCGACGCCTGCTCCTTGCAACAGCGGTTGACGGTACTCGGCCTCAAACCAACCGACGTAGTCGCTTGCAAACAAACGCACTGGCGTATTATTGCGATCGTATCCGACAACGTGCCGGGCTGCGAAGCGAGCACCCGTTGCAGTCGTCTTGGCGATTTCATAGTTGAACGTAGCGGCTGTTTGTTCAAGAGCGGATGGCTGGAAAATCAGGAACGTCGTGTTGTTCGGTCGGTTGTTCTTTTGCCAGAACAGCTGGCCGGACACTTGAGCGTCAAATGCACTTAGAGCGGCTTCTACGCCGCCAAGCGGATTAGTTTCGGTGATCGCAGGATCGTATTGAGTTCGGGTACCGACCGTATTTTGAACCACGCTGCCGCCCAAGCCACGCAGAACGTCACTTCGAGTTAGAGCCATGCGGATCGCGTCATCCAGAGTCAACTCCAGAGTCGGAAGGTCAGCGGGGTTGTCGAGGCTAAGTGGCCGCAATGCTGCGTAAGCTTCTGTCTTACGGCGGCTGGCGACATTCGGGTATTCGATCTGAGTTGCCACCGGCGTGTGGTAGCTTGGCGTCGTTTCCCAAGTGTCGGTCAGTTTGAAGTCCTTGACTCGCGTGCATCCGAGTCCAACGATGCTCAAAGCACCAATTAGACAACTAACCGAGATTCTTCGGTAATCAGGCGTGCCGAGTTGGGCCAGCATAACGGGAACCTTCCTTCGTATTCCGGCTCGATTCGCAACACGTCAACGAGCGCAACGAACCGATTCCTTGGGTAGAATCGCTGCCATCACTATCGGGCGGAGAACTCGTTCCACTGGACCAGACACAGGAACCGTTTCAGTAAGTGCCACCGCAAGCAACAGACGAACTGGAATAACCCGCAAACTCGCCGGCAGCCGGCGCGGCAAGGTGGCAAATGGTAAGAAGTAGTGATTGCGTGGGAGTTGCCGATTGGCCGCTTTGGAAGTGTCGCAGAGCGCGTAAGCCAGAGCGCGAAACACCTCGACGAACCTTTTCCGTCGCGTCAATCAAGAGCTGAACGCTCCGCGCCATTCCGCTATTGCATTCAAAGATGGGCAATGTCACCGAAGTCGGCCGCAGAGA
>DNPC01000817.1:1936-18060 GCA_003501565.1 Planctomycetaceae bacterium
GAGAGTCACCGAAGTCGGCCGCAAAGAGACGCACACAACCGCGTGCGTTTGTCTGTTAGTAGCAAATGAAGCCCGGAAGAAGGGCTCAGAGTCGTTAGGTAATAGGCTGCTCTTAAGAACCTATCCGAAACCCCATTAGCCGCGGTTCCCCAACAACCGGGGCTAACGCCCCGCGGCTGATGTTCGATTCAAGGTTTTCGGATAAGCAAGCAGGCTGTTTTAAGTAGGCAGGCTCGCTACAGGGGGGCAGCCCAGAATAGGCCGCCGAGCGAAAGAGCCTCGACGGCTGCAGCGTTGCGATCCCAAGGCAACCGCTGACGCAGGGCAGGAGCAGGGCTGCCGGTCCGGTAATGCCCAAGGGAATACACTGACTCAGCCGGACCCCACAACGCTTGTTTGTAGGGGGCAAGCGGTAGCCCCACGAAAAACTTCGTGCCAGAGATCAGCGGCTGCAGGCAAGGGTGAGACTGATGGCCATGCCGTTCAAGCATCACATCTTCAAAGTACAGTGGGTAATGACAGATTGAAGCGGGCGCCCAGTGAACGCACTTCCAGGCGGCTTCGCGATCAATCCCAGTCGGGAGACCAACTACACTTCCACCAAGTTGACCATCTTCAGGGATTTCCCCGTTTCCAATGCCTTCAACAGAAACATCGACAATAGAAACGTCATAGGCCGACCGCGTATCCATGTCGGCTTCTTGAGTGCCGGAACTGGCGTCGCTGGGACTCTGGTCGCTGGGACTCTGGTCGCTGGGACTTTGGTCGCTGGGACTGTACGTATCACTGCTGCTATCAATTTGGCGACTGGCCATAATCGCGGGCACTGCGGATCGTCCCAAAGCCACGGGCTCGTTCGCTGGCGGCGTCGCCGGGGATGCCAAAACCAGTTCTAATGCCGGTCGAGCGACGCTGCCGACAGGCTGTTCGGTGGCTGAAGATTGTTGAGCAGAGCAGGTGCCAGCCAAGCTACTTGCACACAACACTGCGAGTACACGAGACTTCCAGACCTTGGATACGCGTCGAGCCATAACGGCAGTCCTCGTTTTTTGGGGTGATGTTCCGCAGAATAGGTCGTCTCATTACTTCGAACAGCTTCAGACTCTTCGGAGTCAGCCGGATAATCGGTACAAACCGCACCTGGGACTTGAACCCTCTCCAAATCAATACCTGGCGTATTCCGAAGTGGTTTCACGTTTCGCGAATCGACTGCCTTGCCTGAAAGTCTGCTGACGATGGAAAATTCAAAGCTTGAGGCTCAGGACATCTGCGTTCGATTTGGCAGCGTGACCGCACTCGACGCGCTTTCGATTAACTGTAAGACCGGCATCACGGCGGTTGTGGGGCCAAGTGGCGCTGGGAAGTCAACGCTGTTGCGGGTCTTGGCGGGGCTTGAAAAACCAGTGACGGGCCGCGTGGTGATCGATTCACATGATATTTCCAAGCTGCCTCCTCACCGCCGTCGAATCGCCTACCTGACGCAAGACTATGCTCTGTATCCACAGCACACGGTCCGAAAAAATTTGGAAGCCGCGCTGGCAAGCGAGAAGCTGCCGCGCAGGGAGCGTAATGAGAGAATCGACAGCGTTCTGGATTGGCTGGAGATTTCCGAATTCGCCAGTCGACGGCCGGGCCAACTTAGCGGCGGGCAGCGACAGCGCGTCGCGATCGGGCGCGCTTTGGTGAGACAACCTCAGGTGCTCCTGCTTGATGAACCGCTAAGTCAGTTAGATGTTGGTTTAAAGGTTCAATGTCGGGACCTGTTGAATCGAATTGCCCATGAACAACAGTGCATTGTCATTGCGGCGCTGCATGAGCCGCTCGACACGCTGCAACTTGCAGATTGGGTCTATGTGCTTGGAGAAGGCAAGTTGCTTCGGTCGGCGGAACCCACAGCAGTCTATCGCGACCCGAGAAGTCTGCTCGCCGCTGAGCTACTTAGTCCGCTAGGGATAAACTGGATCGATCTTGGTCTATTCCCAGGCGAGCTATCCCCAGTCGAGCTGCTTCCGGGCGACGTTCTACCTGGAAAGTGTGAGCAGCTTGGTTTCCGTCCCGAAGCGATCAGTGACGTCGCGCAAGGTGACTACAAAATCGATGCACCCGGCGGTGGTGCTGTGTATGAGGATGGCGAGCTTCACATGAATTTGCAGGTTGATTCGTCACGCGATATCGGTGATGCATTCCTGGTTCATTGTAGATTTCATGACGTGCCGCTCACCGTTCGTGCCGCGCGTCCGCCAGTCAATTCATGCTTGCAGATTCGTGTGCCCAAGTCACGCCTGTGGATTCGCGAAGGCGATCGAATTCGGTCGCTGGAAAACGACTAGCTTGCGACTTAGGACTCGGGACTCGGGACACAGGGCCTGGGACACAGATACAGGACTCAGCACCTGGGACACAGAATTCTAGACTGCAAGTTACTGGTTACTTTGAGTAGCCCGCTGGAAGGCTTCCCAGCGTTTCTTGAGTCCGCGCGGGACGTTGCGGTTACCAATAGAATCTGACATTTGTCGGAAGTCGTCGGTCAGTCGTGAACGGTCCAGCCGTCCCGTATTTGCGGACTTAAGCTGCAGAGCATTCAGGAGTTCTTCCCACTTTTGAGATGATGCTGGTTCACCCTTATCGGCGAGCTCGCGGGCGGATTTCCACCGATCCACGAACTGGTTCAAGTCGCGCTGGCTCCAGTTTATCTCGCGTAGTAGCTCTGGATCGGGCTGGTCACGCTGTCGATCGAGATAGTCGAGCACCATATCAGCAGAACGTTCGGCTGCAGCGCGGTCAACCGCGGCGCTGGTTGGAGCCGTGGTATCCCCCGAGTTCCCAATGCCACTGCTGGCACCTGAGCCGGTTGGGCTCTCGCCCTCTCCTGAGGAACTCGGTTTTCCAGAAGAACCGGGTTGGATTCCTGAGGATTGAGACTTCGCCGCCGATGCAGCAGACGATGCTGCGGACGATGGAGATTGCGAATTGGATTGTGAATCGGAATTTGATGATTGGCTGTTGTTGTCTTCTCTGGAGGCTTGCTCCGAGTTTGTTGCTGTATCTGGTCTAGAGGGTTGCCCGCTGCCGGAGCCGTTGCCGGATTGTTCGCCGCTGCCGCCATTTGTGTTGGTTTGTTCAGCATTGTTGTCGGTGCTGTTTTCCCCAGTGGCATTTTGTTCCGCGTTGCTCTGCTGATCGCCGTTTTGCTTTCCACCGGATTGTTGATCACTACTCTTCGGTGGACTGCCATTGCCCGAACCTGCTTCCTTGGAGCCCTCTGACCCGCCGCTGGCGGAGTTCGGATCACCTCCGGCGGAGGAAGCTTCGCTGCCCGCTCCAGTCTGTCCTGGATTGGATTGCCCATTGTCTCCCTTGCCTGAATTGCCTGACTGGGAATCACCCGACTGCGAATTACCCGACTGCGAATTACCCGACTGCGAATTGCCGGATTGCGAATTACCGGATTGTGAATCGCCGGGTTGGTTTGCAGAACTTCCCGATTGGGAGGACTTGCCGGAATCGCTGGCGCCGGCGGGTTGATCGGCGTCAGAACGGTTGCCGGTGTTTTGTTGTTCGCCGTCCGAACGACCAGCGTTTTGCTCACCGCTGGATTGTTCGCTTCCGGATTGTTCGCCCGAAGTGCCCGAATCGGAAGGTTGGTTACCGGAAGCGGACTTGTCTGGAGCACCGGAGTCGTTTTGGCGGCCCGTTCCATTTTCGTTTGAGCCTTGTGCGTTGTCGCCGGGCGCATTTGGGGATTGCCTGGAGCTTGGATTGTCTAGCTGACTGTCTGACGGCGATGTCCCCGAACTAGCGTCGCCGTTGCTATTTGAGCCGGTTCCAGATTCGCCGTTCTGCTGTTGGGAGCCACTGCTGCCGGTGGCGGATGAATCTGATTGTTGGCCGTTGGGCGATTGGTTGCCCTCTGACTGCTGCGATTTGTTCTGCTGCATGTATTCGCGAACTTTGTCGATTGCCTCAGCCGCCCCAGACGACGAGCTTGCTGGGTCAGGTTGACTGGCGGAGCCACCGTCAGATCGAGCGTTGGTACTCGAGGCTGAACCGTCAGCGTTTTTGCCTGCGGCTTGTGTTGAGCTCGTCGAGGAACTTCTGTCAGCATTATTTCGGGAGCCATTGGTCGCCGAATTGCTGCCGGAATTACCGTCGGCCGAACCAGTTGAATTCTCGCCGGACGCTGAACCGGTACTGTTACTATTGCTGGTTCCAGAATTGCCTTGTCCGGTCGACTCGTTCGATTGGGATTGCCCGCCAACCCCTTGGCTGCCAGTCCCTTGGTTGCCAGTCCCTTGGTTACCAGCTGCTTGATCACTGGATGATTGATCATTAGCTGCTTGATTACCGGACTTTCCGGAATTTCCGCCTGCTTGGTCGCCAGATTGGTTCTCCGTACCAGAGCCCCCATCACCTGCATCGCTTGAACCGTTTACTCCTGATTGTTCGCCGCTACTTGCGTCGGGCGAATTGTCAGCTCCGCCGGTTTGCCCCCCAGATGTTCCCTGTGCATTTTCTTGTGCAGTTCCCTGTGTATTTTCCTTTCCTGGCTCGCCTGCGGAAGCATCTGCATTTGTTGGAGGCGTTTCTTCAGGGGTCTCAGCAGGTTGGCGGGGAACGTCGGCCGGTTTATCGCGGTCGATCACTTGGATAATCAGTGGAGTCGCGTCCGTTTCGTTCGGGGACCATTGGTTCGTCCGTGGATCATGGCGGTTGTCGCGTGCTGATGCGCGAATTTCAATTCTGTCGCCTGGACGGAGCTTTAGGCTGCGTAGATCAAGTGGTTGTTTTCTGCTTTGTTTGCCGGTCAGCGACTCTCCCTTGAGAATCGTCCGCTCAGCCATTTTCATGCCCGACCGATGGATGCTCAGTCTCACGTCGCGGAGCCCATAGTCGGGGTCGCTTGCGCGGACGTCCAAGTTCAGGCGGGTAGCAGGGTGAACATTCAGGATACGCGACTCAGGCCCCAAGATCTCAACTGTTGGCGGAACATCACGTACGACGCGTAGATCGTGGATAACCGGCTGGTCGTTGTAGTCGCCACGCTCGTTGGAGCCGCGGAAACAGTACTGGATCTCACGTGACAGCGCGCCGGCCTGCTCAAGTTCAAACAACCAGTCAGCGCTTAGGTCTAAGTTGTCGATCTCCGCGGCAATGTAGTGTTCGGCAGCGCGCGTTTGCCCCTTCTCGTTGACTTGGGGGTTGATTTCCAGTTGTGCTCGCTCCAGGGGCTGGTTAGTGCGGAGTATAAACTTGGCTCGCGTCCCCTCCACGCCTTCGATGTTTTGGCCGTCCGAGATGCGTTTGGGCAACTTTGTATACGGCGGAGGGATTAGTTCGACGCGCTCCAGCGTCAGCGTCGGTACGGGAGACAGATCGACCGAGAATCTCTCGCTGCGTGCGTCGCCCGCTTCAATCCAGTAATCCAATTTGTGTTCGACGCCATGCTTGGTTGTTCTAAGTTCACCTTCAAAAAGTGATCCGACATCGGGTTCACTGAGTGATATTGTTTGATTGATGAACTGACCATCACGCGACGTAAAGACGATTCGAACAGGCTCTCCATCGAGCAGTCCGCTACATCTGGCTGAAATGGGCAAGGGCTTACCGGCCGTGATGACTGCGTCGCCCGGCTGGATGTTTGATATCTTCACACGTGTTGGCGGCGCAATATCACGCCACGGCATCGCGACTCGTTGGGCTGTTGCAAGTGAGCTTTTGGGCGAGACAAAGCTATACAGGATCATTACTAATGAAAGCACCAGAAACGTCGCCAGGCTACGTATGAGTGGGCTGCTGTCGACCGTTGACGACGGGTCTTGTCCGCCGATGAATCGGTAGGCCCGGTAGGTAAGCGCGGACATCACGCCTCGAGGCACCCCGGAGTCTGCGCGTTGGCTCAGCTGCAACCAAGCAAGTAAGCCTTCCTTGAAGCGTGGTTCAGCGTTTTCAATGCGTTTGGCTGCGTAATCTAGGTTGATTCTGCCTAGCAGCAGTGGCAGGATGCGGTGGAGTAGGACATAGACGGAGAACCCAACAATCGCTAGCCACGCAAACCAACGCAGGACTGGAACCAGCGGAGAGACCCAGTGGTCGACCAGGCACAGCATTAGCCAGGCTGCGGCCATAGCACCTAGCCATGTAAAGCCCTCGATCATCAAATCGAAAACCTTGATGAAGGACGCAGTACGCCGCAGATGCGAAGTCAGCTCGTCAGTGGCTGAAGCGGAGTTCCGAGACTTTCGAGGCTGTTTTTTTGGTAGATCGCTGGAAACGGTACTCATGAGTGACCTGGGGTAATGGCAGATCGCTGGCTCGCGACCGGCGGAGGCAGTGATCCGGCGAGTCAGTGATCTTGAGCAGCATCTGGAAAGGGCCGCTACGCGAAATGATCGACGCCTATTAGTATAGTCGTCCGGTACAACGCACTGGTTCCCGCAATTGGTACAGTGTGCGTTATTACAGCTTCGCGTAATGCGTGCCCCGATTGGTGGGGCATGTTGATCGGTTTATTCCTGTTGTTACGGTGTTTTTGCAGTGAGTGGCCAAGCAACAACCGGACAGCCCAAAGGCGATTTTGTACGCCTGCACGCGCAGGATAATGTCGTGGTTGCGTTGCGAGCACTAACATCAGGTGATCGTATCGAAGTAGACGATCGGGAAGTTCGCGTCGTCGATACGATACCGCCGGGTCACAAGGTTGCAATTTGCGGGATCGAACCGGATGGACCGGTAAACAAATTTGGCTGGCCAATTGGCCGAGCAACGCAGGCCATCGACCCGGGGCAACACGTGCACTCACATAACTTGGGGTGCGAACACGAAATCGATGTCACGCAGTTTGCCACGGATATCCCACCAGCCCCCACTCCGATCGAAGGAAGGACGTTTGAGGGGTATCACCGGCCCGCCGGCGGAGTCGGCACAAGGAATTACCTGGCAGTTATCAGCAGCGTCAATTGTTCGGCTAGCGTTGCGAATATCATTGCCCGACGATTTGAACCGCAGCTAGAGCGGTATCCAAACATCGACGGGATCATCGCTTTGCGGCATTCTGGCGGCTGTGCGATGGCGTGGGAGGGCTCGCGGCATCGCATGTTGACGAAGGTTTTGGGCGGAATGGCCCGGCACGTCAACATTGGCGGTTACTTACTGGTTGGACTGGGGTGTGAGCAAGGCACACTCGACCACGTCATTAAATCTGAAAACCTGCATCAAATTACATTGCCTGACGGCCAAGCAGCCGAGATTCCACGTCACGCCTCTCCCGGCTCGAGCCCAAATGTACCTGTACTATCAATTCAGTCGGCAGGTGGTACCAAACAGACCGCCGATGCAGGGCTGGAAGTGGTTGAGCACTTAGCGAAACAAATCGATACATTTAAGCGACGAACAGCACCCGCATCGAAGCTGACGCTTGGTTTGGAGTGTGGCGGATCTGATGGGTACTCAGGGATAACTGCCAACCCTGCATTGGGGGCGGCAGCGGATATGTTGGTTGCTTGCGGGGGTACTGCCATCCTGAGTGAAACCTCTGAAGTGTTTGGGGCAGAGCAATTACTTACACGGCGAGCGCGCAGTCGCGCTGTGGCAGAGAAACTAGTTGAGCGGATCGAATGGTGGAAATGGTACGCTGGAAACTACGGTGAAGTCCTGGACAACAATCCTTCCGTTGGCAACAAGGCTGGCGGGCTAACTACGATTACCGAAAAATCGTTGGGAGCAGTTAGCAAAGGCGGCACAACGGCGTTGGAGGCAGTATACGAATACGCTGAACCGATAGACCGGACTGGGTTCGTATTGATGGATACACCCGGATTCGATCCTGCGAGCGTTACCGGCATGGTTGCGGGCGGTGCAAACTTGATTGCGTTTACGACGGGGCGAGGCAGTTGTTTTGGATTCAAGCCGACACCAAGTTTCAAAATCGCCTCCAATTCCGACCTATATCGACGACTGCCTGACGATATGGATTTCAATGCAGGGCAAGTTGTTGAAGGTCGGAGCGTCGCCCAGGTGGGAGAAGAGATCTTCGATCAGCTATTGCAAGTAGCCAGTGGGCAACCGACAAAGAGCGAGTTGCTGGGCTTGGGGGACGAGGAATTCGTTCCTTGGCAAGTCGGCCCTGTGCTCTAGCTGGGAGTTGACTGGGCCGCGTTGGACGCTGACCTTTTGAGGGTGACTAGGACAGTCGTGGATTTTCGTAGATTTATCCAATCGCAGCAGAGTGTTTTCTCTCTCCAGGGCTTGGCTGTGCACCTGGCTCGGTTCGGTTTGAAGGTTCTGAGTTTTCCCTATGCGTTTGCGGCTGGAGCCAAGAACCTCGCCTATTCGACTGGGATCAAGCACACTTTTCGCTCTCCCTTGCCTGTTATCAGTGTTGGCAATTTGAGTGTAGGTGGGACCGGCAAGAGTCCTGCGGTTGCCTGGATTGCACGCCTGCTGAGGGAACACAATCTACGGGTGGCGATACTCAGTCGTGGCTATGGCGCTCTTGATGATGGGCAGAATGACGAGGCACTTGAGTTAGAGCTGCAGTTTCCGGACGTACCTCACCTACAGCACTGGGACCGAGTTGCGTCCGCAAAACTGGCTGAAGAAGAACTCGATATGCAAGTCATTGTTCTCGATGATGGCTTCCAGCACCGCAGAATCGCCCGCAACTTTGACCTTGTATTGATCGATGCAACCGATTCCCCAGGTGCGATGTGGCAGTTGCCCGGTGGTTTACTGCGAGAGTCGCTGCGGAATCTCCGGCGCGCAGATGCTGTGCTACTTACGAGAAGCGACCAGGCCTCGCCAATGCAATTGGAACGCATTCGTCAAATTGTCATGCGATACGTTTCGGCGGGCGACATCTACCATGCCGAGCATCGCCCTCGAAGTCTCACCGCAGTCGACCGGCCTGAAATTCCACTGGACTCCCTGGCGGGCCAGAAAGTTGTTGCTTTCTGTGGGATTGGGAACCCAGCTTCTTTTTTCGCGTCGCTTCGTAGTGTGGGTGCAACGCTCATTGCTACCCGCCAGTTCCCCGACCACCACGCATACGATGCCGACGATGTTCATTCGATTGGGCAATGGTGCAGTAGTCACGCAATCAACGGTGCCACTCGTGTGATCTGCACGGTCAAAGACTGGGTGAAGCTCCAGTGCCGGGAAATGGGCGGCCTGCCTCTGGAGGCATTAGTTGTCGAGATGAGAATCGATCGGGCTGACTCGCTTGGACAGCAAATTGTTGAAACAGCACTCGGTTCGAATCCGCCACCGGAAGAAGAGGCGTAGCGGATGCTTGGGCGGAACAAATTTCGAAAACCCTTCCGCTTAAGATTCCACACTCACGCCATTTAGTCGACGTTGAGCGAGTTTACGATGAGTACCTCTTTGCTCGCCCGCCGGACGGTTTCCTGTGCCATTTGCTTGGCATAAAAAGTCCGGACTCGACCGTGAATCAGGATACGATTCCCATCGGTTTCTACCTGCACGGATCGCAAATCAGAAATCGGACTTTCCGAAAGCATGTGCCTGATGCGGCATGTGAGGTCGCGATAGCCTGAGTCTATCATGTGGCCCTTCCTTGAGGATCACTGCTTAGATGGACGGCACGAGCACCCCTCGTGGATGCATCAAGTTGCAATGTCTTATGTGCCACTTTGCTTAGTATGGCACTCAAATCGCTACAGTCAATCTCATCAGCACGAATTCCTACGATCCTAATAATTGCTACGGACCGCCGCTTTTGTTCTTATTCCATTGCTAGCAATTTCCTTGGTGAGTTAGTTCTGTCCTACGCTCAAGTGTGGCTGTGTGCAAGGGAGAGTGCATCTGGCGGCAGTGAATTCTTCCGCCCTCGATTGCCGCCCGAAACGCGCCATGTTGCCCCAGACTCCGAAATCGAAGACTCATGATCGAATTACTCTGCACATTTACTGGGATTATGGCCGGCATTGCCGTGGTCGCATCCTTGATGCGCCAACAGGGTAGTCGCGCTAAATTCGAAGCTCCGAAGCCGCCTGGTGGGATCGACCCCGACAAGATTCAAGGGATCGCAGCACAGCTGCAAGCGATTTCATCCAAGGTCGCCGCAAACGTAAGCGAACACAGTGAGAACCTGGGCAAGTACAGCGGGCAACTGGCTCCTGAAGATACGCCTGATGCCATCATCGCCACAATCAATGAGATCTTGGCAGCCAATCAAACGATGCAGGGAAAGCTGTCTGACGCACAGAATCGGATTGAGCAACAAACCGAGTTGATTGAGCAAGCGTCTCAGCAAGCCCGTACCGACGCACTTACCGGCCTGTCGAATCGTCGTGCGCTAGATGAGTTTCTGACCAACAGTATTGAAGCAGCACAGGACGATGACATTGTTGCTTTGCTGTTGATGGATATCGACCATTTCAAGAATTTCAACGATAGCTTTGGCCATACGACCGGTGATGCCGTATTGGCGGCGTTCGCACGCGCTATCACTGCGAAGTGCGACAGTAGTTGCTTCCCTGCGCGGTTTGGCGGAGAAGAATTTGCTGTGATCTTGTCCGGCAAGAACTCCGAAGAGATCGTTCAAGCGGCAGCTGATATTCGCCATCACGTCAGTGAGCAGGTGATCTCCTACGATGATATGCAGCTCAAGATCACGGCCAGTGGTGGCGTGTGCTTGCTAAGCTCAGAAGATGACCTGAATGCTGCGTATGAACGCGCCGATCAGGGGCTTTATAAATCGAAAGAGGCCGGGCGGAACTGTGGGCATTGGCTCGAAGGTGATAACTGGGTGCCATTTCCTGCACCCTCCAGTCAGAATCCGCAGGATGAACCAGAGGAGGTGGAATCGCCACCAACGCCAGAAAAATCGCCTGAGCCAGCTGATTCAGTGGAAGAAACCAGGGCTGAATTCAAGATCGAGAGTGCGCCACCAAACTCCGAAGTCGAAAGCGCTGACTTTGAATCTCAATCCGATGACAGTCATTTCGAATTGCTAGACGTTAAGACATTTGTCGAACGGATTAACGACAAACTGGGGAATATTCGCCGAGGGGAACTCGCTGCAACCGGATTGATGGTGGAAGCACTAGGCCTGAAGGATGCAGACGCCGCCGAAGCCGCGACCAGTTGGGAACACACGATTGCCTTGATTCAAACCAGTCTTCGTGGAATTGACGTTGTCTGCCAGTTTCGCGGTTTCTGCCTATGCGTGTTCTTGCCTGGCTGTAACGACGAGACTGCCTTAGAACGTGCGGCCCAAATCCAGGCAAGCCTTCCCAAGGCGAAAGACGATTGGCCCGAGATTGTTCGCCCAGAACGCTTTGCAATCTCGGTTGCTCAAGTTAGCACGGAAGAGTCTCCCAAAGAATTTCTTGATCGACTTGAGTCGTCGTTGGATGAAGCGATTGCTGCTGGTGGCCAGGAGATTGCTGTCCACAACGGCGATGGCTGCAAATTGCAAGCGGTTTAGTTCGGCGCCGCACTGTCAGGCCAAGTTGTCGCGGTTCTGCATAACAGACGTTTGAGTCTAGAGCACGCGCGCAACAGAGCTTGTTGCCGAGCTTATTTGACAGCGCTTCACGCGCCGAGCAGGCCGCAGATCTATAATGCCTGCAATTGCGTTTTCGGGGCATCCCGAAAAATGAAACGTCTTTTGACAAATGCCCTTGACCGCTTTCGCCTTCAGCACGTAATCTCCGGACACAGTTGGCGAGGACAACTAGTTGCGTGTCAGCGGGTTCGCATTTGAGGCAAGTCAAATTGCTGCGACCAAAGAAGTAGTCTTGTGCAAGGATGTGCAATCAGCTATTTCTTCCTGACGACAACGGATGGTGACTTCTGCGAGACATGATGTCAGCAGAGCACTCTTCCTCACTTTAAAACTTAGCTCCCGGATAAGTAGCTCGCAGTCCTCCGCCCCCCTGGGACTCGTTCACATCATTATCCGGGGGCTTTTTTTATGCGCTCATGCTGATGGATTTTGCATGCAAAGTCCAACTGCTACGATCGTCACAATCTGCATTTCCGACAGATATCGAAAATGCGCACCAACAGGGCGCAGGTCGCTCCTGCTGGAGCCATCACAACGGTTCTTTCGATCTAAGGGTTATGAGCATTTCCGCCGGTTTTGCGTTAAATGCTGGAAGCGTGATTGGCTGCATCGTTGGGCGTCGCATGATGAATTTTAGATACTCGAAATGCTCGCCGAGGCTTTTGGCTTTAGCTCTGGCGGTTGGGCTTGGAACACAACCCAAGGCGGCGGAGACGGGCCTAGCGGTTGAGCGCCAGACGCCAACCTTCGCTGAAGGAAGTGGCACGACAGCAACCGGAGCACATCCGGTCATCCGCATTGCTTCACCAACGCAGTTGTTACAACCACGATCGAGTTGGCGCCAGCGTATGCTCGATTATCAGCCGCGAGCTACTCGAAAAGTAAGTCTCACGAAGAAGTGCCCAGACTGCCGCCCCGTGGTTGAAGGACTTGACTCAATCATGCCCGCGGATGTTCCTAAGGTCACCGGGCCAGGTTCTGCTGCGAGAATTCTCGGTAGCCAGCAATCGACGCCAACGCTTGCACCGAAGCCGCCATTCGCGGGTGCCAGCTGGCTACAACGAGACGCTCAACAGCGAGACGGCCAGGCGACGCCCGGCAAGTCGGCTTCCGACGCGCAAGATGTGACAGGTGTTTCTCAGACCGGCAAAACAGATTCGCAGAAATCTGTTCTCAGTAAGAGTCCTTTCAAGTTGGCAGCAATGCCGCTCGGTCGTCTGCCCACGCTTGATCTGGCTCCATTAGCTTCATCCCTAAAGCAGCAGTCTGCAATCGAACTCGAAAATAGTAGTGCGATAGTAGGCGAGGTGGCGGAATCCACCGGTGAGGAGTACCGGCCGGTCGACCCAGAGGTTTCTTCAACGGGTGATTCGACAGCTGTTAACCAAAGCCAACTACTCGTAGCGCAAGGTTCACTGAGCGGTACGGAGGTTGCCTGTCGTGCGGCCAACAATTGGTCGCCATCGCGGACATTAAGGTCGCGTGGCACTACTGTGGTAAACGCATTCTGCGATGAAGATCAATGCAGTCGTGCTGCCGCAGCAGCGATCAACAGATTCCTGCATACGCTCGCTGCCCATCAGGAAGACATCGGTGCTGCTTCGGCGTTGCGTGCATACTACTCTCGGATTGTGATAGCGGATCAACTGGTTATCGTTGCGAACTCGATCGAATTTGCCGAGCAGCAAAGGGCGAGCCAACGGGCGCTGGTGGCTCGGGGCGTGTCGAGTTCATTGGATACCACCGAACTGGACCGAAAGCACATTGGTCTTCTTGATAAGGCCGCCAGTCTCAATTCACGCGATGCTCAGCTATCGAAGCTGCTCATGCATCTGTCTGCGACACATTTTGATGCAGCGGGACCAGGACTCGAAGTCGTCGAAATACAGCCTCAGTTGCTCAATTGCTCCGCCCTGGTGGATTATGCAGTGGCCACGCGCTGTGACATCAATGCCTGGCGATATCTGTACGGCCAAGTAAACGAGGATACCGCACCGATTATCGCAAAGATGCTCTCGACCGCTGTCGGCGGATTCTCTTTACCTTTGCCGGAGGTGTGCCGCCTAAAGGACTTGTTGGGCGGCAAGCAGCGGTACGAGCGATTGGCGACTGACATGCGACGGGAGATTGGCTGTGTGATCGCCGCGCATCGCGATTGGATTACCAAAGCGGTGATCGAGAAATGTAGCAACCTTGAATTGGCATATCAACGGAAAGAGTTTGCAGACCAGATCGTTCAGTCCTGGAATGAGCGGATCGAGCAACTGGTGCGGCTAGAGCGTTTGGGCAACGCACAGCCGGCGGACCTGATCGCTGCTCGTTCGGAATTGCTACTCGCGCAGAGCGAACTTGCGTCACGCAAACTGGATGCCAAGATTGCTGAAGTCGATTTGGCTGAGGCAGTTGGTGGCTTAGCGAACCGTTGTTGCCAGAACACGCCATGGCTGGTCACGGGATATTGAATCGCCCGTGGATTGTCCTGCCAATCTTAGAGATGTTCTAGAACAAACTGGCTGGATCTGAGCTAAAGAGCTTGCGAATAGCGATACTTCCACTGATCGCACACATGCCGATCGTTAGCACTAACACGAGTGCTATACGCCCGAGGGTCATTGTCATGATCAGCCCACTGACCTGGGCAAGCAGTTGGTATAGCCCCCAGGAGACCAGTAGTCCGGGGACGAACCCCAAGCAGGCTAGGTACAGCGACTGCGAGAGAATAACGCTCCAGAAATAGCCGGGGCCGTAGCCCATTGCTTTTAACGTGGCAAACTCGGGCATGTGTTCGGTGATATCAGTAAACTGAATCTGATAGCAGATAATTGCACCGACAACGAGGCCCATGATCGTTCCGATCAAGAATATCTTTCCGATGGGTGTGGCTGTGGCCCAGAATCTTTTTTCGCGTTGAATTAGATCGCGTGTTGCCCATACCTCAATTTGCTTTGGGGCCAGCGCTTGAATCTGCGCGGCGACCTGGTCAAGGTCCGCATCAGGAGCAACCTCCAGAAGCGCAAAATCAACGACATCGCTGGGATTTCCAAACGGCTTTCTCCAGGGAAAATACTGCCCCAGTGTCGCTTCGCTCATCAATAAAGAGCCGTCATTGCCAAAGTCGGTCCCGAGTTGAAACTCTCCCTTGATATGCAAGGCCTGATCATTCAGCTCGACCGTTTGTTCTGTGATAGTGCCGCGATCGCGGTTAAAGCCGTATTCACGCTTGCTGCGTGAGTCGGCAAGTGCGGAGCGCGTGCCGCTGGTACCGGCGAGAGCCTTATAAATTTCTGGTTGTCGGAAGAAGTTGCCGTTGTCCAGTTGGATACCGATAGCGCGGATTGGCCTCGCTGGGAATCCTGGGACTTGTACGCTAGCGGTGCCGCGTTCAACACTGATGGCGCAGGTGTCGCGCACGCCAGCGGTGCTTGCGGCTGCTTCTAAGACACTGCGTGGAAATCGTTGCTCGGTCGAAATGTTGTAACGTGCTTGACTAACAATTGCGAGATTGGCACGCTCGGTATCAAAGAGCGTGAAAATCTGAATGTTGTTATCGATCAACGCATTGCGAAAGCCGATCTGCATGAACATCAGCACAACGGCAAAGCCGACACCAGTAGCCGCGAGTACGCATTTGGCGTAGCTGCTTGTAAGGTTTTTCCAGGCCAGTGGAGTTTGCATGCTTGTGAGTCGTGCGAATAGGGCTGAGCGGGTGCGAGTGGAATTCGTAAGTTCTTTCGAGAGTGCAGGCCGAGTTTTGTTCGCCTCGGTTAGAACAGGTTTGCCGGTTCTGCTTTCCAGAGTTTTCGAAGTGCTAGCAACCCACTGACGCAGCACATTAGCACACCTAGAACGCTTACCAGCAAAACACGACTGGGCAACATCGAGAGCGGGATCGCAGATATCAACGTGGTCAAGCGATAGAGTCCTTCGGCTGCTATCCAGGCCATAATCAATCCGAGTCCGCACAGTGTGAGTGCTTGCGCCATGACAATGCTGGCAAGGTATTTTCGGGAATATCCCATTGCAAGCAGCGTGGCGTACTCAGGTAAACGGCTAGATACATCGGTGGATAAGACCATGTACACGATTGCCGCACCAACCATGAGCGACAGGACTACGCCGAGCTGAAAGATCAGCCCGATGGGCGTTTGCCAGAGCCAGCGACGCGTTTCCCAATCTAACGCTTCAGGCTTGGTGAGTACGGTAATCGCAGGTTCGTCGAGCGTGGCAGACAGGCTTGCAAACTGGGTGATTTGACCCGCAACTGCTTCTGCTGTCAGCGTTGCATCGCCGCGTATGCGCACAAGCCCCAAAGACATTTGCTCTTGGGTGTTCCAGGGCATGATCCGCGCGAACCCCTCCTCTCCGGTGAGCACGGCTGCGTTGGCGGCGAGGCCTGTTCCGAGCGTATAGACGTCGCGGATTCTGAACGTCTGCCTGCCGATTTCAGTGGTGCGACCACTGTCCGCTTCGGAGAATCGTTTGCCATTGGCGGGACCGTACGCTCGTTGCGTGCTATCGTCAATCGCGACGCCTCGTCCGGTACTTAGCTCGCTTAGCACGGTGTTGAGGTCTGGCTGGACAAATGGCGTGCTCGTCG
>DNPC01000061.1 GCA_003501565.1 Planctomycetaceae bacterium
GTGCGCGAGCGCGTATACAAATCCCTGATCATCAAATTGCGGGCGGCCAGCCCGCCCGAAGATTTGCTGGGCGGTCGCCGTCTCTACCAGTTTCTTTTTCGATTTCGGGCCCTTCATAATTGTCGGGAGTACAACACTGCGGGCCGGCAGATTGATCCCGGCCGAAAGTGTCTCAGTACATACAGTTACACTAAGTAGCTTTTGCTGAAATAGTTCTTCAACAACACGGCGATACTTGGGTAGCAAACCAGCATGGTGAACACCAACACCTCGACCAAGCAGGCTCTTTAATTTCGGACCAACGCCCTCACTAAAATCGTAGCTTTCCAGCTTTTCATGGATGGCGGCTTGTCGTTGTTTGTCGATTACCTTCTTTCCCTTGAGTAATTCAGCAACTTGCCAGCACTCGTCACGATTGAAGCAAAAGATCAGCGCGGGAGTCCGTCGCATTTCTTCGTCACCGGCACACATTTTCTCGATCCACTCGTCGAGCATATGGTCGTCGATCCACGAGAAACTGAGTGGAACTTTGCGCTCGGTCCCTTCAACCAGTTGCAGATCCCGATTGCAGCTGCGTCGCAACCAGCTTGTAAACTCGTAGCTGTTGCCGACGGTCGCGCTGAGTAGAAGTGTCCTTACATGAGCCGGCAGCATGCCAAGCGTTAGTTCCCATACGATTCCACGCTGGGAGTCGTTAAACGAATGGAATTCATCCATAACAACCGAGGAGACCTTCGTGAAATCGAAGATCTCGGGTTGGAGCAGCCGGTTGAGCAAGATCTCGGCTACGACAACTAATACCGGCGCGTCCGGGTTTACCTTGCGGTTCCCGGTTACAAGTCCAATGTCTGTTTCCTTGAAACCCCATCGAACCGCCGACTGTTGCAATTCGATTAGCTTCTGATCGGTTAACGCAATCAGTGGTGTGGTGTAGTAGCATTGCGTTCCGCCTCGCAGCGCTTCATAGACTGCGGCTTCGGCAATGAGTGTTTTTCCAGTTCCGGTAGGCGCGCAAACGAGTACACCTTGTTTTGCCGTATACCACGCTAGCAATGCCTCTTCTTGAATTGGGTATGGCGGAAAAGGCAACGTTTCAAAATAGGCCGCTGCCGCCTCGTCACGATTTGAAGAAGTTTCCTCAGATGGACTCATTACGCGGTCAAATCTACAAAGCGGAGTGGTGTATTAAAAAAGCTTGCTTCATTATACGAGTAGTTGTGTAAGCGTAACCTCTTGGCAAACGTCGGCTTAGAGACGCGAAGGTGGGTTTTCGTCCGAATCGTATGGGAATTGGTCTGAGAGTTGCTCGGTAAGAACGCGTCAGACATGCATAGCAAAAAAATCAGCAAACGCAGGGAAGCACGCAGAGTCGTTCAGTTAGCACTGGAGACTTTGCCTGAGCAGGAGGCAGTCGGATGCCGAGTATCACGAAGCAAAAAACAGATTCCAGCCGCAATCAACCCTCACAGCGGCGGAGAAAGAAGCGACGCAAGCCCGGCAGTGGCCGCCGGAGCTTAGTTTCAGGTGTTGTGCTTGAGTTGGCTACGCTGCTAGCAATCGTTGGGCTGGCGCGACCTGATTGGTTGTTACTTGGCCAAGAAGTCGTTGAGGGGGCGATAGAGAAGAATCTGATTGTGCAGCAAAGTGCACCGGATGATTCTGTAGTGCCAGCAAGTTCAGATACGTTGGTCCTGCCACCAGCGGTTGAATATGGGGCAGCAACACAGCAAGCCTCAGCCGGTGTTTTCCCGCAAGAGCAGCTGGCAGTGGTCATTCCAGCCCAAGAGTGGCTTCCCAAGTATTTCGAAAGCGGGGTCTATCCAGAACACATCGCTGGTCGACCCAAAGCCCCGAGTTTTTGATAGGTGCCGCAGTGTTGGGTTGTGGGCGATCTCGATTTGATACCAAGCGATGGCAGGTGCCTGATGTCGAAAGGCTGAGGCGTTCTGCGTGACTTTCGCGGATGTGTTTCCATTGAACGGAACCGGCTGTTGCCAGCCACGGGCTCACACCGTTGTTATTCTGGCCGATGCACCCACTACAAATCGACTCTACTAGGTTGTAGGTGCCGAGTCTCTGGCGTGTTGCAGGTTTACCGAACTTTGCCGCAGATGATGCTGGCGTTGTGACCGCCAAAGCCGAAGCTGTTGTTCATGGCGGTATTCACCGTCCGCTCTGCAGGTTTGAGAGGTGTGTAATTCAGATCGCAGGCAGGATCTGGATTCTCAAGATTTGCAGTGGGGGGCACTAGATTGTTTTGGGAGGCCAAAAGGGTCAGGATCATCTCAATGCCGCCGCTGGCGCCAAGAGAGTGACCGAGGGTGCTTTTCGTACTAGACACTGCCAATTCGTAAGCGTGCTTGTCGTAAACGCTTTTAATCGCCTGTGTCTCCGCTTTGTCGCCCAGTGGCGTGCTCGTGCCATGCGCGTTGATGTAATCCATTTCGGTCGGATCCATCCCTGCATCGCGGAGTGCGTTGGCCATCGCTCGTGCGGCACCCGCTCCCTCGGGGTCGGGTTGTGTAATGTGTCCTGCATCTCCACTGGCACCGTAACCAAGCACTTCGCCGTAAATGTGAGCGCCGCGTGCCTTAGCTCGTTCTAGTTCTTCAAAGACGAGAATGCCGGCCCCTTCGGCCAGGACGAAACCATCGCGATCGGAATCGAACGGGCGGCTGGCTTTATCTGGATCTTCGTTCCTGCCAGACAGGGCTTTCATATTCTGAAATGCACTCAGGCCCATTGCGGTGATAGCAGCCTCGGTGCCGCCAGTGATGACGACGTCGGCGTCATCGTATTGGATTACCTTGAGCGCATCGCCCATGGCGTTGGTAGCGCTAGCACAAGCTGTTGCAACCGTGAAGTTTGGGCCCTTTAGCCCATGGCGAATCGAGATGTTTCCGCCAGCGGCATTTAGCATCAACTTCGGGATCGTAAGCGGGCTGACTCGATCTGGCCCCTTGTAGAGCAGCCTTTCGACTTGAATTTCGATTTCAGCCAGACCGCCAATTCCAGAACCTAGAATCACACCGCAGCGATAGGCATCTTCTTCATCGAATTTGATCTTCGAGTCTTCGATTGCTTTGCCCGCGGCAACCATCGCGAACAGCGTGAAGCGGTCGAGGCGTTTGTGATCTTTGGGGTCGCAGTAACCCTCAGGTGAGAAGTCGGGGATGTCACCCGCGATCTGAACCTTGAAACGATCAGGATCGATCAAACTTAGGCGGTGGATCCCACTGTTTGCAGCGAGCACATTGTCCCACAACGCGGAAACTTCCATTCCGAGCGGCGTGACGGCTCCCATGCCGGTGACAACTACACGACGTTTCATAACTGCCAATCAACTGCGCAGAGGAATGCGAGCAACCTTCAAACTCTCTTGAGCAGGAACCGAGCAACTAGCCGAAGTAGCGATTTTGGTGCTCGGTTAGTTCGCCTGCGGGCGACTCTATTCCTGCTGTGCCTTTTCGATGTAGTCGACTGCCTCTCCAACGCGTTGGATCTTTTCGGCGGAGTCCTCGGGGATGCTGATGTCGAACTCCTCTTCGAGTTCCATCACAAGTTCGACGGTGTCCAGGGAGTCGGCGCCCAGATCGTTCACAAAGTGCGTTTCGCGACTAACCTTGTCCTTCTCAACGCCAAGTTGTTCGGAAACGATATCGATTACGCGTTCCTCAACAGATGCCATCTACCAAGCTCCCAATCAGGTTTGATTCAATCGTTTAGCAGCTAGCCTGTGGCTAGCATGCAGAAGTTTGTTCTGAAATTGATATGTATTTGTATGTGCAGTAGTTGCGTATTTGACCCAAATTGCCGCAGATGTGGCAGTAGGGGGATCGGCTCCCCAGCACAAATGTCACTTATTTTGTTCTGCAAACAGGGTGTTTATAGCGACTTGGGTCTCAGCACGGGTTGCGAATTTTATCCGTGAGCCACACCGCCGCGACCCAGATTCCGCCTAAACCTAGAAGATTTTGGCAAGAACGGTCAAGGGATGTAAGCGAGATAGCAATGCCAATACCGTATCTTTATCACCCAGGTGGTCCTGTCGCAGGATGCCAGCCACAGGATGCTAGTCAGTCTGGGGCGCTAGCCAGTCATGCCGCCGTCGACGGTTAGGACTTGCCCTGTGACGTAGCTGGCCGCGGGGCTGGCGAGGAACAGGACGCAGCTGGCGACGTCTGCCGCAGTTCCAAGACGATTTGCGGGGATGCGCTTCTTGACTTCTTTCAAAATATCGGGCCCGAGTGCTTCGGTCATTTCGCTTTCGATGAAGCCGGGCGCGACTGCATTGACAGTGATTTTCCGCTTACCCAGTTCACGCGAAAGACTGCGTGTGAAGCCGATCATCCCGGCTTTCGAGGCTGAATAATTGGTCTGGCCTGGGTTGCCGATCAAGCCCGAGACGCTCGCCATGTTGATGATCCGACCATAGCGTGTTCCCATCATGATTTTGGAGGCTTCACGGGAAAACAAGAAGCAGCTTGTGAGGTTGGTCGTAATGACTTGGTCCCACTGGTCATCTGTCATTCGTGGCAGCAGCGTATCGCGAGTGATTCCTGCATTGTTGACCAAGACATCCAGCCGGCCATGCTCGGTCTGAATCCCTGAAAAGAGCTCCTTAATCTCATCCCTTGAGCTTACGTCGACCGCGGCAGCCTTGGCTGTACCGCCTGCTTCCTCGATCTCCGCTACCGTGGCGGCCAGCTTCTCGGCGTTGCGAGCAACGCACAGCACATGTGCTCCGGCTTTGCCAATCGCCACAGCGCAAGCCTTGCCGAGGCCCTGCGAAGCTCCGGTGACGAGTGCGACCTGGTCTTTCAGATCAACAGATATTCCAAACTCGCTCATGTTGATTGCCATCCTAAATTTAATCGTTGTGTTTTCGAGCTAATTTCGGCAGATTGATGAGGACGCAGCGACGTTCTGATGGATTGGCGCTACGTTCCGATGGATTGGCAGGGAAGCTTGCGTTTGATTCTCTTCAGCGTGCCTGCCAGGACGCGACCTGCCCCGAGTTCGATGAACTCTTCAACGCCAGACTGGATCATGTTGCGTAGCGATTCTTCCCACAGCACCGGCGCAACAACCTGTTCGGCAAGTAATTTGCAAATCTGCTCTGGGGATTCGTGCGGGAGGGCGTCGACGTTTGAGTAGACGGGAACCTGCGTCGTACCGAAATTCATCGAATCGACTGCGTCCTGCAGTGTCGGCACAGCAGGAGACATGATGGAAGTGTGAAAAGCTCCGGCCACCTGCAAGCGGATGACTTTCATCGCTCCCGCTTCCATGCAGAGCGGTTCGACTCGATCAATTGCACTTACATGGCCACTGAGAGCGATGTTGCCTGGGCAAAGCAGATTGGCGACTTTCACGAACTCATCACCCTCGGAAGCTCGCTCGCAAAGTTCACGAAGTTGTTCTGCGCTCAACCCGATGACGCTGGCCATTCCGCTTGGAGCCATGTCGGCTGCTTCTTGCATTGCCCGCCCGCGGATTTGGACGAGTTTTACACCGTCTTCAAAAGAAAGGCCTCCCGCGGCAGCGACTGCCGTGTACTCGCCGAGGCTCAGGCCGGCAACACACATGACGTCATCCCACAGATTGGGACGCTCAGACTCAAGTTGTTTGAGTGCTGCATAGCTGTGTACGAACAATGCAGGCTGGCCGAATTCCGTTCGATTCAGCTTCTCGGCGGGACCAGATTTGCAGACGTCGAGCAAGTCATAGCCAAGGATTTCGGCTGCACTTGCGAATAGATCACGTGCGATAGAACTTCGTTCACACAGCTCGGCTCCCATGCCAACCGACTGGGCGCCTTGCCCTGGGAATAAGAGACCAATACTCACGCTTTATGCCGTTTACTATGGAGTCGCCGCTGCCGCAAACATGACAAGGCTGGAAGCTATCAAAGGATTCGCGCCGGCGGACCGCTCAAGTGCGACCACACACGATTAAGGAATCAGCTGAAAACCACTTGGGCAACTGGCATGAACAATCAGGTCGTCTGCCGGACGGTGCGGAGCTGGAGCTACGCTTCGTCGTCCATTTCGACCACAGTCCGACCCATGTAGTGGCCACATTTGGGGCAGACTACGTGCGTTGGTACGGAGATGCTGCACTGTGGGCAGAAGGTCGTTTGCTTCGCCTTGATTCGATGGTGGCTGCGACGTTTGCCAGATCGAGAATTGGAGTGTTTTCTCTTTGGAACTGCCATCGTTCCAACTACCTCTACAACATTTGAAACCCAACTGGGACGGCATCAACCAATCGACGGTCGGTGCAACCAAGCACGGCAGAGTATTGGACGCCCTGGGAACTGTCAAGCCTCGATTTCCGCACCCAGGCCTGCTGGTGTGTGTCGCGAAGGCTAAGAGGAAGCCGAAACGCGGCTAGCGGAGGGAGGTTTTGCGTATCATGACTGTTGTTAGGACCGATTCTTGGAGCTACGCTGGCTGTTTCGCGAAATTCTTCAAGTTGTGGCCTTCCGGCAGCACCTAAACTGGCGAATCTCCTAAACTGTTTTGGATGCTCTGCAAGCTTTCAAGCAAGCCAGGATTCCCGGTTTGGAAGCAACGTTTACAACTCAAAGGCACTCGTTAGATGGTATCCCCCTCAAAACGACTGATCCACAGCGTACTTGTAACTCTTGCGTGGGGGGCAGCGCTAGGTTGGTCAGCGAGTAAAACGCGGGCCACATGTCCGTTTTGTTCGGATATCACTCAGCCGCTCAGCGAAGAACTGGCTTCCTCGGATGTGATCGCGTTTGCAACCATCGTGAAGGGCAGCAAAACCGATAGCGACGCTTTGTTTCGAGTCACAACGGTCCTGAAGGGGGATTCGTTAGTCGCAGTTAAAGATGAACTCAGAATACCCTTCTTCAGTAGCTCTGAGCCTGGCGATAAGCAATATTTGCTGCTCGGCATCGACCCGCCCGAGATTCTTTGGTCCTTCCCACGCACGGTGTCAAAAGAAGCGCGAGATTACCTTACCAAGGTAACTGAGTTGCCGGTTGAGCCGGTCGAACGTCTGAAGTTCTTCATGAAATACCTTGAGCATCACGACCCGATGTTGGCTAAGGATGCTTACGAGGAATTCGGCCAAGCTCCCTATCCAGAGATCAAAAAACTAAAAGATGTCTACGATCACGACCAGATCGTTCGCTGGATTACCAACAAAGATGTCCTTCAAAGTCGGCGCCGTTTGTACTTCGTCTTGCTTGGGATCTGTGGGTCCGACAAGGACGCGCCCCTGCTTGAGAAGCTGATGACCAGCAAAGATGATGTCGATCGCCTCGGCCTGGATTCGATGATTGGTTGTTACATCACGCTCACTGGCAACAAGGGCCTAGATAAGATCGATGAGCTGTTTCTAAAGAATGAACAGCGCGAGTACGGTGATATTTTTGCGGCACTTGTCGCATTGAGATTCCACGGCACTGAAGGAGGGGTCGTCGATCGTAAGCGGTTGCTAGAGTCGTTTCGCTTGTTTCTGGATCGCACGGAGTACGCTGACTTAGTCATTCGAGATTTGGCTCGTTTCGAGGATTGGAGTCAAATGGACCGCTTGGTCAAGCTGTTCAAAGAGGCCACCGATGAAACCAGTTGGGTGCGGGTCCCGGTCATCAACTACTTGCGAGCGTGCCCGAAACCTAAGGCAAAAGAGTACTTGGAAGAGCTGAAGGAGATTGATCCGGATGCCTTCAAACGCGCCCGAATCTACTATCCTTCGGCTGGCTCGGGGGCCTTTCTAAATTCTCCGGCCTCGCTTCGTCGTGCCGGTTCACTTGCTCACAACAGTCCGCTTAAGCTTGGCTCGAAAGAGGAGCGGCTGGCCCTGCTAAGCCCCGCAGTGATGAGCGAGGCGAACGGTGGTTCTGCCGCAGGCGCGGCGGCGACAACAGCTCGGAGTCCTCAGGAATTCGAGATTCTGCCCAGTTCCAAGCTTCCGAACCGGATCCTTGCAGCTAGCGTAATAGCCACTGTGGCGGTGTCACTCTGGCTGGCCATGTGGCTTATGCTAAGCGGTGCGGGTTCGTATGGTCCCGCCAATCTTTTGCTCAACGCTACCCTCCTAAAGGGCTAAGCGTTCGAGGTGACCGCTTCCACAACGGGTTCACTTGGCGTCCGAATCTAACGCGGGCGATTGTATTTCGCAGGACTGAGACTGACGAAGGTGCGTAACGAACATGTCGCAAACAGCACGATCGCTTGGTTCGCAGGATTCGGGATTCTCAGAAAACGGCAGCGAGGTCTACCAGTCGGTTTCGCGGGCTGGAATCGCGAGCGTGGTGATGGGGCTGCTAGCCTTCGGTTCCTTCTGGTTTCTATTCCTAGTTCTGCTAGCCGTAACCGGGTTGATATTCGGAATCATTGCACTTAGGGACTTCAAACGGTTTCCAGAAGAGTTGGTCGGTCGGCCCTTCGCCCAGGTGGGGGTTGGCCTCTGCGGGCTCTTGCTAATTGCCGTACCAACGTTCCACACCGTGGTGTATCTGACGGAAGTGCCCGAGGGATACACTCGGGTCAACTTCGCTAAGTTGACTGCGAGCAAGAACTCCATGCAAAAGCCAACCGACTTCGCGATAAGCATCAACGGTGATCCTATCTTCATTAAGGGGTACATCCACCCATCGTCGATGGCAACGATGCGCGCGAAAAAGTTCATCATCGTGCCTGACCTCGGCACGTGTTGTTTTGGAGGGCAGCCGGACCTCACGCATATGATCGAAGTCACACTCGAGGGGGATCAGTATGCCACCAAGAGCCTTAGGAAGCAGCGTTTGGCCGGGACATTGAGCGTCAATCAGCAGCTTAAGAGGGTGGACGAATTGGAGGGTGTTTTCTATCAGCTCAAGGCTGACATCATAAAATAGCCCTAACGCTGGCCGGTCACGCTTGTGTCCGTGGCATCTTTGAGGGTAGGCTGGCGAGTGAACGAGCGCCAAAAGCATCGAATGAATCACGGTCGGGGCTTCTGTCCCTAGTCTGCGTGAACCATTGGGCACCTCTCGAGGAAGCACACTTCGACGTATCTTTCAGGGGCAATCAGCCGTCTGCTAAGATGGGGTAAAGCTCCGTTGACTTGTTGCTTTCCCTGCTGGCGGAGTAGCGGCGTGTTCGTTTGCAGAATTTAATGAAACTGACTGAATCGAGCATGACCTTGTGCGGCCGGTCGGGGCGGCCCGCGAGTCCGAAACGAATGCCGGTTATCAAACTTGGGTTTCGTCTTGTTCAGTTCCTTGGCTCTTTGAGAACCTTGCTATGCCTCTGTTCGCCAAACTGAGACTGGTTGCACTCCTCTGCCTATCAGTGGCGGGTTGCAACTCAGGTGATGGCGTCACGAGGCCAAGCGTGGCACAAACGGATGGCGAGAAGGGCGTAGCAAATAACCCGCTTGATGATTCTGCCGGCCAAGGTTCTGTTGGCCAAGATGAATCCGATACAGATAGCTTGCTTGACGCTATCTCAGCGCCTGAGCAATCTGCAGCGAGTGTTGTAGCCAACAATGGTTCTCTCGCGAACTACGATTCCTCTTCCGATGAAGGGAACAACAGCATCGCTCTGGCTAACGACGCCCTCGACGAACGCCCGAAGGACTCGGGGGGTACTGCGACTCCTGCAGAGCTAACCAGTGCACCATCGCCGAGATTTGGTCCGCGACGCCCACCGCCCGGCCAAGAAGTAGTCGAGGACAAGCCGCTGTCGCCGATCGAAAAGGCCCGCCGCGCGGCCGCACGTCGGCGCGGCGATTTGACCTTTGATGATCTCAAGTTTGAAATCGAAAAAGGTGGCGAATTCAAACGCGATATGCTTAGCGAGGATATCGAGTCCTTCGGCGGTCGCACAATCAAAATTCGTGGGTACATGTATCCGACCTATAAGCAGGACGGCATCACCGAGTTTGTGTTAGTCCGGGATAACCTCGAGTGCTGTTTCGGCCCGGGCGCCGCCATCTACGACTGTATTCGTATCCGGATGGCAGCCGGAAAAACAACGAGCTTCAGCGTTCGGCCAATCAGCGTGAAGGGTAAATTCGAAATCGAGGAATTTCGGCTGCCCGACGGTTACCTGGCGGCGATCTTCAAAATGACGGCCACCGAGGTGCGTTAACCCACAGCTAGCGGGGGGAATCGTCTTTTCGTCGCGGGCCTAGCTTGTTACAGTTACCGCGAATCTGAAGGTGGCCAGCGCCCGTTTATCCTATGATTATTTGCTAGCCTTCGCCCCGAAAAATTTGCTCGAGCTGTACGAGGATTAGTAATGCTCTCTCTGATTCGACGTGTTGCCCTACCGCTGAGCTTAGGTTGTATTGCCGTGGTCTGTACGGCAGGATCCGCAGCCGCTCAGAAATGGGCCGCCGAAATGTTCGCAGATTCTAAACATGACTTTGGGATTGTGCCTCGCGGCGCCAAGACCGAGTACCGGTTTGAGTTTACGAACAAATACGAGCAACCTCTGCACATCGCAGACGTCCGTACCAGCTGTGGTTGCACGTCGCCGCGATTTGAAAAAGCCGATGTTAAGACGTACGAGAAAAGTGCAATCATTTGTGAATTCAATACACGAGCATTTGTCGGATACAAGTCGGCGGTGATCACGGTTGTAATCGACCGTCCCAGCTATGCCGAAGTGCAATTGCAAGTCGAAGGCAACATTCGTAGCGACATCGTTACTGAACCCGGTGAGATACAATTCGGTGCACTGCAACCCGGACAAGAAAAATCCCAGACGGTACGCATCAGCTACGCTGGTCGGAACGCTTGGGAAATAAAAGATGTTCTAAGCGAGAACAGCAACTTGGGGGTGAGTTTCGCAGCGAATAGCCCCACTCGGACGCGAGATGGTCGAGTTGAATACATCATGAATGTCCGGTTGAAGGACACGACACCTGTCGGAGACTTGAACGACCAGATCATCTTGAAAACCAACGAAAGCCAATACAACCTAGTCGCGATACCCGTCCGCGGCCGCGTACTGCCCCCTCTGGAAGTCACCCCACCAAATGCGATTGGGACAATGAAAACGGGGACCACATGGACTGGTCGTATTGTGGTGAAGGCAAAAGAGCCATTCACCGTCACAAACGTGGATTGCGAAGACTCACGAATCGCCGTCTCTGCTCCAGAAGGCAAAAAGGTCTTGCACGTCATCCCAATCAAGTTTGCAGCGGGCGACAAGGTGGGTGCTTTCCGCCAAAAGATTACGATTAAAACTGACCTGCCGAAAGACGGGGTCACGCACACTTCTTTGATGGGGAACATCGTCGAGTAGGTTGCAATTCTCCTGCTCCCTAACCGGGCCCGCTTTCGGAAGAGCAAGGTGTGTGGCGGTTCACGAATTGCTTGTTCACGAGTGCATCGTTTCGTTGTTTCTACCACGAAGCGTCGGCCAACTCCATCTGCTCCAGCCCCACTTCAGCAGCTCTCCGCTTAGTAATTCACCGCTTAATAGCTGCTCGCCCCAGTTGCGATGTTTGACGGTCAGAGATGACCAGATGGAATCCAAGTAAGGTTCGCTAGCCAACGAAAGCGTCGGTACTAATCCGTTGCGCTCAATCGCCCGCAGTCCAGCCCAATAGAGTTCGGCAAGCTGGTTGATTGTGACGTTGTTTGCTACTTCCAAGGCCAAGGCATCCCCGGTGGCGTGTGCGTCGTCCGACGGCAATCCTGAGAGCGTAAAGATTGAGATTGTTGCCGCGATGTCCCAGATTGATGCGTCGTTGTGTACGGCTGCCAGCTGCATCTGAAGCCAAAGTTGGCTAACTTCTTCAGCCGATGGTCCGGTGCAATCGCGTTCCGGTTCCCGCAGTTGCGCCCATATTTCTTCTACTTTTTCGGTGGCGATCGGCGGTTGAGCGAAAACATCTGTTGCCTCTCGCGACGCAGTTTTTAATGCCACGAGCAATTCCTCGGACGACTGCATCTTTGCCGAATCGATAATCATGTGGTCTCGCAGTAGCTCACACAATTGGTCGAGGTATTCACGGATCCCGTGCCGAGACTCACTATAAACTGCCAGGACCGTAATCGGTGACAAGGGGAAGGTTGCCAGGGCCGTCATATCGAATAGGTTGCCGACGGTTTTGCGCGCCAGATCGCGGTGTTTGTCTTCGGTGTAGGTTGGCCATGCGATTCGAGTGTTTGGCAGATCATTGACAACGTAGTCCAACATCTGACGCGCAAAAGTGTTGTATGACTGCGCATTGCGAAACGAAGATGATATCAACCAGTCAGACGATTCTCTTACAGCCTCACGTAGCGCAGACGCACTCCGTAGCGTACGTTCCCTTAGTCCGGCTGCGTAGCGGTAGACTGCATCCAGCGTAGTGGCAGCATCGCTGACGCTTTGGCGGTCGAGATCGATCGAGGGCAGCTCCGGTGGAGCTGTTTCACTTGGGTCAGTTTCTGGTTGCGCAACTTTAAGAGGCGAGACGCCACCTTTCTTGTCCGGTTGACCAACATCCAGATCATCGACTATTCGCGTTTGTGGCGAATCTGGTGTAGTCCCTGACGAGTCCAGCGCAGCCCCTGGTCGTGAATCGTCAGCGTTCGGGGAAGTAGACTCTGATGCGTCCGGCTGACTCGGCAGGGAGCCGGCTGCTTCCTGTGAGTCAGGATCTTCATTTGGCTGACGGCTCATCGGCTTCCTCGGGCGAATCGACTTTGTTCATTGGCGTTTGATCAACGGTGCCAAGTGAATCCCCGGAGCCAGCACCCATCGAAAACAGGAAGTTAACTTCGTACTGCAAACCTGCTTGGACCGGTTCTCCTTGTGATTCCAGGCCTTGAGGTTCAGGTTGAAACCTAGCGATGCCCAACGTGAGAAGTCGTTGGCCGGCCGTCAGGCGAGGTGCTAAGTAGTCCGGGATTTGGCAAATAAACGTGGCTGGTAACTCAAGCGGTTCCGGAGTGGTACCCTCGATCTTCCATACGCCGTCATCCAACTCGGCAGAAGATATCTGGAGAACCATCGCCAGAGGGAATTCTCGGCGTGCTGGGGGGTCCGCTTGCTCGCGCTTGAGTGTTGCTGAAGCACCTTGTTGTACAAGATTTTGCAAGTCGGCATTGTTCTTCACCTCGCGCGCAGGGTAAAGCATGCCGTCACGGACAAACCGAAAAGAGCGGCTTTCGCCATTGAAAAAGGTAAGGACTTGGGCGATGTCACACATGTCGCCGTAAATGCCTTGTGCAATTTGCCTGACGTTCGCGTTTGGATCGTCGTTCCGATTCCGCCAGGTAAGAAGATTGACGCGCCATGACTTAATCGTCGCAAACAGGCCTCGGGTGAACGGGTAGCGTTGCTCAACATCTGCTTGAGTGAGTTTGTTCGCCGACCGAGGTGCTTCGATCCTTGTTGTGGTGGTGTCGCCCATACTTTGATCAGGCGTGGGGACATTGGAGTCGAGGCGGGTAGGAGCATCTGCGCCGTTTACGTCTCCGCCGGTAGCGTCCGAGAGATCGGTAGAAGAGCCTGGCGGCGGTAATCCACTTTTTCTCTCGCTCTGCCGGTCAAAAGAAGACGAACGAAAATCAAGGTCCTCGATTCCCACGTCGCCTTGAAATTTTTTTGGCACGATCCAGGGCACGTACTTCGCTATCGTCGGGCCTGCGTTCATGATATCGCGGTCAAGTGCGTACCAAAGGATGCCGAGCGCTATCGGGAACGCGGCCAGACCTCCCAACACAACTTGCAGCATCGTCCACAGCGGCGAACGTTGCTTCCGCTTCATTCGCTCGAATTGCTCGTGCGTTATGGGCTCAAAACCCTTCCAATTGCTTTTGGGCCCGCTCGAGGCGGTCGTCTGTAGCTCATCCGTAGATTCGGCTTCCGCTAGCTGGAGTTCATTAGTGCTGATGCTCTGCCAGGTTGGAATTCCCTCAGCAGGGTGGTCGTCCGGTGCAAGCTCCAAAACGTGGCCGCAACTTGGGCACTTCAGTGTGACTTGGTCAGTCGTTCCTGGCACGAGTGCTTCGCGCTGGCATTCGGGGCAAGTCAACAAGTAGTACATGAGCTTTTAACTTAATGTTCGTTCGGCCGAACCTTGTTGTTGATTCATGAGTCACCTACAGCAATGCTGGAATTCTGCAATTCATGAAAATGGCTCGCAATAGCTAGTGTCACTCGGGTTTGGCTCAACTGTCGCCTGAAATAACTGCCGTTTGGACACTTGCATGCCCAACGCAAACTGCTTGTAGCGCGACCATACCGATTGTAGCGCGACCGTGTAGAAAAGGCTCGCCACACGAGCCTTCGCTCTGCGAGGGCCAATCTCACTCTGCCGATCGATCGGGTTTTTCTAATAGTCGCTCGACACTTTCAAGCAGCTTCTCCATCGGGAATGGCTTGCGAAGATAATCGTGGACTCCGAGCAATTCGGCGTATTGCTGATGTCGGTTACCTTCATTGCCGGTAATCATGATGACACGGGTATCGGCATCCCGCCGTAATTGTTCGAGTACTAGAAACCCGCTGCGCTTTGGCATCATCATGTCGAGCACTAGGACATCTGGCTCCAGTTTTTCGGCAAGTGCAAGTCCCTGGTTGCCGTCGCCAGCTACCGACACGCGGTAGCCCTTGGCTTCCAGTGCATAACGCATGGATTCAACTATTTCGTTATCATCATCAACAACCAAGACATGAGCGGGCTCATTCTTCTGTGCAGGCTTTTGTTCAGTCATTAGGATAAATTCATTTGCCTTGCGTAACGATTCTCGGCTAAGAACCGAGCATTCAGACAGTTCAGAGGGTATGTGGTGTAGCGGGTATCCGGCTGGTAATAGCTTGCCGCAAAGCGCCTTGGTCCATATGCGGCGGCCTTCGTATTCAGTATAGACCAAAACCGGCTGAATCGAGTTAATGCAATGTGGTCAGTCAAAATGGGCTTTCGTCCGAGAAAGCGCCCCAATTGCCACTCACCAATATCGCAGCACTAGAAGTACAATCGTCCGTGGCGACCCCTTTTCAGCTCCATACCAATCCAGCAAGCGTCGCAGAGCCCCACAATCACAATATCGCGGCCGCGACTCAATTCGAAAAAGTAATTCAAGGAACGACTCTGCGTGGCAGAAACAAATCCACTCGAAAAAATACCATCTGAACTACGTCAAAAGATCCTGGACGTTGTGTACCACCCAAATTATCGGCCCATTAAGGCGAAAGCCATTCACCAGGCCATCGGAGGTGACAGCGACGAATATCCAGCGGTCCGGATGGCAATCAAACGCATGGTCCAGGTTGGCGAACTCGCCTACGGTGGTAACCATCTCGTACTGACACCCGAACAATATACCGGCAGCGACAAAACGACTCGGGGTACGTTTCGGCCCGCCGCGGCTGGTTTTGGATTTGTTCGGCCAGTCCCGACAGGTAGGCTCGGTGCAGTCGAGGATATCTTTGTTCCGCCATCAGCTACGGGCTCCGCTATGGAAGGCGATCTGGTGCAGGTCCGATTGCGGTCCGGCCGGCGTGGGGGCCAGGAAGGCGAGATCATCGAGGTCATTCAGCGCTCGCGCCGACAATTCGCTGGCTCATATCAAAAAGAGCAGGGGAGGGCGGTCGTTTGGCTTGACGGGACAAATCTCAAGAGCCCCGTAGCCGTAGGGGATGTACGCGGTTTGCCGGTGGAACCGGGGGATAAGGTCGTCGTCGAGATCGCGCGTTACCCAGAGGGCGATTTCGATGGAGAGGGCGTCATCGTCGAAGTGTTGGGTTCCAGTAAGAACCCTGCGGTCGATACGCTTGCCATCATGCACCAGTATGGATTGCGTGATGAGTTTCCCAGCGAAGTCATTGAGCAGGCGCGAAAAATCTCGGATGAGTTTTCCGAAGGGCAAATTGCTGCCGACGAGAACCCTAGTGCCGAAAATTTGAGTGCCGAAAATCCAGCGCGTCGCGATTTAACCAAGGTTCCAACGATCACGATTGATCCGGTCGACGCGCGCGACTTCGATGATGCGATTTCCTTGTCGAAGAACGACAAGGGGCATTGGGAGCTGATGGTGCACATCGCTGATGTGTCCCACTTTGTGCCGATTGGCAGCTCGCTGGACGAAGAAGCTCGAGAGCGAGCAACGAGTGTCTATCTGCCCGACCGAGTGCTGCCGATGTTGCCTGAGTTGATCAGCAATCACCTGGCCAGTTTGCAGCCCGGTAAAGTGCGGCTGAGCAAGACGGTGTTCATGGAATTCAACTCGTCGGGCAAGCTGTTGCATCAAGAAGTATTCAATTCGAAGATTCACAATGATTGCCGACTAACCTACGAACAAGTCGATGGATTTCTTGACGATCGAGACGCTTGGAAAGAGCGATTGGACGCTCCGGTGTTTGAGCTTCTCGGCGACATGCACACGCTAGCGATGACTTTGCGTGGCAATCGAAATCGCGATGGTGCTCTCGAGTTGCACTTGCCCGAGATCAAAATCCGCCTCGATAAATCGGGCAAGGTCAAGGGAGCGGGCATTGTCGAGCATACCGAGAGTCACCAGATTATCGAAGAGTTTATGTTGGCGGCCAACACCGCGGTTGCCGATTGGTTGACTCGGCTCGACGTGCCGTTTCTGCGCCGAGTCCACGCACCGCCGGAACGACGCAAAATGAAGAAGCTGAATGACTTCATGCGTGACTTAGGCATTCAGTGTGAGAGCCTGGAGGATCGTTTTGAGATTCAGCGTGTTGTGGAGTCTGTCCGCGGCAAGCCAAATGAGTACGCGGTGAACTACGCGATTCTAAAGTCGATGACCAAAGCGGTTTATCAGCCTGAAGAGGAGATGCACTACGCGCTACAGTTCAAAGACTATTGCCACTTCACCAGCCCAATTCGCCGCTACCCCGATTTGCAAGTACACCGAACTGTTCAGCGGTTGATCGATGGAGTGAAACCGGCCGGAGATCCACTGCCCGTCTTGACGACTCTTGGGCAACACTGCAGCGATTGCGAGCAGAATGCCGAATGGGCCGAGCGTGAGGTGATTAAAGTCAAGCTGCTTCACTTCCTGGCAAAGAAAGTCGGTGAAGTCATGCCTGGTGTGATCTCAGGCGTCGTACCCGAAGGCTTTTATGTACGCGGAACGAAATTTCCCGCGGAAGGATTTGTTTCGATCCAGTCACTGCCGGAGGATCGCTATCGTTTTGAGCGTCGCGGTCAGGTCATCGAAGGTTTCCGTGATGGTAATCGCTATCGCCTCGGCGACGCCGTAACAGTCAAGATCTCCAGCGTCGATCTCGTCCGGCGGCAATTGAACTTTACTCTGCAGAGTAATCAATCTGCCCGCTCCACTCGTCCCACCGCTGGCCGCCGCGGAGCTTCGTTCAAAGCCGAAAAACCCAAACGCGGCGGCAAAGCCATCAAGAAACTCAACAAAAAGAAAACCAAACGCCGCCGCGGCTAATTCCAACCAGTTCCGACTCCTCTCGAGACGATCGCTATCTCCCCTTAATTGGTGCCACCCACCGACTACTAGACGCAGGTCGAGAATTGGATATAGTTGTGAGCGGTAGAAGGTATTTTCGGGGAGTCATTTATGGGTAGGCC
>DNPC01000320.1 GCA_003501565.1 Planctomycetaceae bacterium
CGAGATTATCACTCATGTCCCACACAACCTCTTTGATCTTGAGCTCGCCTAGGCCGTTTAAGCCCCCAAAGAAGACTTCCCTACGCAAGCAACCCACAGGTCTTCTGGCTTTTTCTGCATAAGAACTACACCACACCGACGCGAATTGCGAGCAACACAATCGCGCCGAGGTTGCATCGTCTTCGCTCAACTGAGAAGTCAGCAGATCTGCAGAGGTCTTCAGCCCCGCCTGCAATTTCGCAGTAGGCGAGTCTGCTGAAGTCACATCAACCGCCGTATCATAAGAGCGGTCGGATCTAGTCGTGTAGGCTCTCAACAGCTTCAAACTCCGCTGCCCTCCCGGTTCGGTATAACGCCAGATGTACTTGGTGTAAGTGCTGGTCGCGGATCGGCACTCACTTAATAGATCAAATAACGAAGATTGTTCTTTGTACTCTTCTGAACTGGTTCGTGCATTTGAGCCGACTGTGGTACGTGAGTTGCATCGCAAAGCAGGTTGGCCCCGTCGACACGTGGCTGCTATGAGCCGCCAAAACTCCAAGAATTTGCTCGGCAGGGGAGAACTAGCGTAAGAGTGATAATTTATCTTATGGGAAATTGGATCGATCTTCCGGCTGATCCGCGAGCTCCGGTGATCGTGCCATGATCGCAATCCGCTTGCCTGCAAGTTCAGCATTTGGTGCCACGTCGAGATACCAATGTTGAAGACTGTTGTCGTACTGCAGTTTTCCTATAACGCAATCAGCTTCGTAAGCAGCGTACCGTTGATCAGACGCAATCTCATTTTTCGAGTCGCGATTTAGGGGCACTTCAAGACGACCACGGCACCATATTTCTCTTCTCCATCATCCCTATGGAAAATCGATGATCCCGCATAGATAGACTGGGAATTAACCTTCGCTACCGTAACCCATACTCGTCGACCGTCTTCTCGCAACACGAGCTCATCGCCTTGAACAACGTCAGTCAAACGAGCAACTCTGGTATTTATGCTGTAGTCAATTTCCATCCAAACTCTCCAAGTGTCCCATAACTGTGATGGGCCTACACTACACGCATTCCTATCGCGATCAAATTGATTACGAGCAACACAATCCAGAGTGCGGATTGTGAGAAACTCAGTGGCCACAGTCTGCCTGCAGGCTTAGGATTCTCGAGCTTCTCAGTCAGTGATTTGATCAGCTTCTGCACCTTCGGCGGCGTGTCTTCGACGTTGCCGGTGGCCACGATGCGAAGCATCGTCCCTAGGTATGCGAGTTCCTCGGTCGTCAGTGTGAATTCAGCCTTTCGCATGACTGCAGACTGCCACGTGGCGATCGGTACGTCAAGGCGTGACATTGCCACGGATAACTACAAGTCAAAGTTCAATCTCTGAAGAGGTTGCTTTGGGGAAATCTCACGCAGCGAAGCAGTGTGATTCCTACGCGAGCATTCCGGCCAGTCCCAGGCTGAATAAAACTATGCCTCCGTACGCCTGAGCTTGATTATCGGATAGCGAGCTTGTCCAGCGACCAAGGGCAAAGCCAGAGATAGACGCTATGGCAGATGTGCAAGCAATCGTCAAAGCCATAGGCAGAGCGTCGTGTCCTCGCATAGACAGAGCTGAACCGAACGCGGCTGCGTCCAAATTCGCCAAAACAACTCCGAGTGTCATCAACGCGAAGTTCCCACACTGGTAGGAGCGTTTCTCTTGGCAGCGCAGGCTTTCGGCAAATATGCCAAACCCAAGTATCGCTACCAATACGTTTCCAACGTCCGGTAACTCAATCGCCACATGGCTTATGACGAGACTGGTGAGTGATGCTCCGCCGATCACCAAGGCAGCTGAAGCCAGTATGCTGAGCAATACGAATCCAACAATCGAAGCTCGGGTGCGAACTTGGGCGGCAAAGGCCATGGAGAGCACGAAGGTGTCTACTGAAAGACCAACGGCAGCGGCAAGCATAAAGTACCAAGGCATTCCTATGCTCCGATTCTTAGAAGTGCTTTTTCGACCTGGCTGGCAGTCGTACAGGCTCGTGCTTAACGCGTTCGAGGTATGCCTCGAGTTCGTCCTCCCTCACACGTTTACAGCCTCTGATTTGGTAGCAGGATATCTCACCACGGTTGACCAAAGCGTAAGCAAAGCTCAGACTGATTTTCAATAACATAGATGTGCTCCTTTTCAAGAATCGATATCTGTACCTAAGGACGGTTGGGTGGGCTGTGATGCAGTATGGCGACTCGGCTGAAGAACTATGCCACCTGCGCTAAGGGCACCAGCCGCTTGAAGAACGATACACAAGCGCTCAGCGTCTTCAACATCAATGTCTGCGATCGTTATGGCGCGTTGTGCGGCCAAACGGCCAGCCTGCCACACGTCCCTCCGAGTGTCCACGGCGAGGACAACACGCAGTACGCGGGCCGAGATCAGGTGTGCGATATCGGCTGCTGAGCGTTGCCTCAATCCTTGGTGTTTCTCGGACGCCGATACGCTTGGTGCCACCACGAATCGTGTGTGAATGGACTGCCGGTCCCAGTGACGCCAGAAGCGTATTCCAAGCGGAAAGAAATGGGACTGAATCGCAATCGCTTTGGGTGTGAACCACACGCGGATACGCCTGCAAAAAAGCTGCCTCGCCAAAAAGCCCTGGAGAGACCGGCGTACCACCGTGAAAATGCCACGCCCCAAGAGCAGCACCAGCAGTAGAATCAGCACGCCGCGTATGAAAACGTCTATCTCTTCCCATTGCCCCCACAGCCAAAACGCTGCAAACAAAACGAGCAGACGTCCTATCCACTTTCCGACATGAAATCCCCATTCATGGCTTACCCAAGTCGCGTGCCTTAGCGTGACGAAAGCGCAGCCGGTTCGCCCATCGAACTTAAGCACCGGATGACTGGGCAGTGCCGGACTGGCATAGACCTTGAGATCACTCGCCTGCATAGTACCGCCCCTTAAAGATCTCATGCTGGTCGTAGCAAACGCGTTGGCAGATCATCGGACGATAGCCGGGACGAAGAACTAGCTGCCGCTGTAGCGGATCGTTGCGGCCAAAGATGCGGATGATCTCCTCGGGAGTCATCAACGGATGCACTCCAACCGACCAGTTCTCACCACTGGCGGCATCCCGCGTAGCTTGGTCAAACGTCGGGTAAAAGTACTTTTCTCTTGTTGGCAGCTTTAGCGACAGAAGGACATCTTCAATTCGAGCTAGTCGCTCTTCGATGTTCTGCGATTCGGTCATGCCTCCTTCAAGCCGCTCACTGCCGGTTTTCTCATTCCTCATTCCGTAGTCCTCCGTTCAGTCCCCGTGTTCATCGCGAACTCGGCGACTGATCGGCACTGTAGTGCATTTGGTGTACGGAGAAAATTGTGGACGTATCGCCTGTGAAATCGGACTTCGGCACTAAAAGGTAGAGGGGCAAACTGCTTGAAGCACAGGTTGAATAGATCACGCCCCGATGGGCATTGACGCAAGTTGCGAGCGGTCTTGAGAGTGGGAAAAGCGGTAAATCTCCTTGCACAATAACGTAAGAGTGTGGCCCGGCGCAAGGCGTCGCGCCAACTTAGAGCAGCACACTGAGTTCTTCGTGGCAAAGGCGATTGGAATTGAATCGCAGTCAGTATCGCCGCACTCTTTGCCGTATGGCTGGCTTACAACGGGCTCGATACCGAGTATGCGGTGCCCTGGTCACCTCGTTAGGACGCAATATTCTTTTCAGATCCAGAGAGGGTTCGAAAAAGAAAACATGGCGAGGCTTTCCGCGATCGAGTTTGCAAGCGTTCTGCAAAGTGACGAACGTCTTCAATCACGGGGGCGATATCTAACGGCCAGGTGGCTCATCGATTTCGTGTTTTTGTCATGATTCGTCAATTCGATCGAGTCATTACGCCGGACGATCCGCCAAAACCAGCGAAAACCGCCGCTGGTTTGCAATCTTTCTCCGCTGTCCGAATTCCTAGAAGTGCCAGACTCGATCCACGTCATCGTCGTCGTGATCGAAGTCGAGGAACAGGTCAGGGTCATCAGCTCGCCAGAATCGCTTGTGACGCACAAACGTGTCGTTGCCAGTTCCTCCAAGCAAACGATCAGCAGTTCCATCGAATCCGCCATCCAAACGATCATTTCCCGAGCCTCCATAGATTCGGTCGAGGCCCGCATCGCCCTTCAGGTCGTCGTGGCCTGACTCTCCAAACAGATAGTCGTCACCGGCGCCACCCTGCAGCCTGTCGTTGTGAGCGCCGCCGTAGAGAAAATCGTTGCCCGCTTCGCCCTTGAGAGAATCGTTTCCTGATCCACCATAAAGAAAGTCGCGATCGTCTCCGCCTCGCAACGCATCGTTTCCGGCTTCGCCGTAGAGCTTATCGACGCCGGGCCCGCCAAGCAATGTGTCACTACCATTTCCACCACGAATCGTGTCGCTGTCACGGCCACCGGTTAGCCAATCGTTGCCGCTGCCGCCAAAGATGATGTCAACGTCGGAATGCGTCGGATGGATGGCGTGCGAGGGACCACCGTTGATGACATCGTTGCCGTCGTTTCCACTGATGACGTCATTGCCAACGCCACCGTAGATCGTGTCGTTGCCATCACGTCCCATGATATGGTCGTTGCCGAGGCCACCTCGAATCGTGTCGTCGCCGTTTCCTCCCCGTAGGATGTCGTCGCCGACGTCGCCGCGTAGCTCGTTGACTCCGCCGCCGCCGTGCAAGACGTCGTTCCCCTCGTTCCCGTTGGCAAAGACTTCATGAGGGGCCGAGCTGTTGAAGTAGTCATCTCCTCGTCGACCCAAGAAGTATATTTTGTCCACCGCATCCGCCGAGAAACGATGCTCATTGGTGTAGTACTCACCGTCGATCGTAACACCTGCGTTGACCACAATATCTTGCTCCTTCTGACTGACCAAGATGCGGTCGTTTGAGTTTGAGCCGAAGATGTCCAGGGCGGCCTGCCCGTCTCTTAGGTTTAGTTCAACCGTCGGAAGCAAACCGCTGACGTCAGCGGGGACAGCGTCTTGACTTGTAGCCAAG
>DNPC01000319.1 GCA_003501565.1 Planctomycetaceae bacterium
CGAGCCGGCCGCTGAGGGAAGTACTGACGAATCCCAAGACGAAGACAAGACCGCAACGCCTCAAGAGGGCTCGGAAAGTGACGATGGTGCACCTGCGACCGCTGCGGGAACAGGAGATGCTAGTCAAGGTACCGAGCAGCCGCCTAGTGAAGCTGGTGACGAAACACCTGCTCAGCCTGAAATGCGTGTCAAAACGTTCGAGGAAGCTCGCGATGAGATCGCCGACTCACTCGCCTCCCAGGCTGCTAGCACCGGTATGACGGTTGCCATCACCACCTTGCGCGATGAACATATCAATCCGTACTACGACGAGTATCGTCAGTACGTTGCGTTGCGTGATGCGGAAGACATTGCAGACGAAGATCGTCCGGCCGAGCCACCGGCTATCGACCTAAAGCAAATCGCAGAATCGCTTGGACTTTCCTACGGGAAAACCGGCATGTCTACAGCGTCGGCACTGTTTGAGTTGCCCTTCGGGCAGAGCCTCGTTTCAGCTGGCCAGCAGTCAGCGCCGGTGGCACAGGCAACGATGAACGCACAAATCGGTGTCTATCAGCCGATGTCCAGCTTCTATTTTGATCAAACCGGTGAAATGGGCATCCGCCAGTACCAGTTCTGGAAAACGGCTGAACAGCTCGCCTATGTTCCTGAATTCGAAGACGTTCGTGACGAAGTTCTTGAGGCTTGGAAGGTGCAACAAGCCCGAGGCCTAGCGGAAGATGCGGCCAAGTCGATCGCCAGCAAAGTGACTGCAGGCGAAAACGCTTGGGCATCGGCGATCAAGGACACCGAGCAAGCGTTGCTGATTCAGACCAATCCATTCACTTGGTACACGCGTGGTGCCAATGGCGTTTCCGCTACCGTGGTTCGTGAACTGGATTCGACCGGCGAAGCTTTCATGCGAAGTGTTTTCTCCGCTAGTGAAGGTGAGGCAGTCGTCGCGCCCAATCAACCGTTGCGGGTTTACTACGTCGCACGAGTGCAAGAGTTTTCGCCCGGTACCGAAACCATGCTCGAGCGATTCGGTGCTCAACCCAACAACGCCAGCGTTCAGCAGATTACTGGTGCCGAGCTTAGCCAGGCGTACTCGGACTGGTATCAAGGCCTCGAAGCGGACTTGGGTGTCCAGTGGCTCCAAGCACTGTAGTCGCTGCCGACGCTTCTAGAAGCTGGTGACTGTAGAAGTATTCCTAAGAGCTTGTCGTTTTGCGTTGAGCTCGCGAGACTTCGGGCGAATCCGTACTCGTTGTGTCAGGATTTGCGTTTTACGGCTGACCCGACTTTCTTGTAACGACAACGAATTCGAAGTACCACCGCCGCTACGGTTGTTTCGAAGTCCAGTGCCGGAAAACGCTACTCTGAACCGGTGTCGAGGACGGCCATGAAAGCGCGCTGTGGTATATCAACACTCCCAACGCTTTTCATTCTCTTTTTGCCTTCCTTCTGCTTCGCAAGCAGCTTGCGTTTTCGCGTTATATCCCCGCCATAGCATTTGGCAGTAACGTTCCTTCGCATCGCTGGTTTGGTTTCGCGAGCGATGATGCGGGAACCTATCGCAGCCTGCACCGCAACTTCGAACATATGGCGGTCAATTTCCTCCTTGAGCTTCTTCACCACCGCACGGCCTCGACGATCCGCATCACGTCGGTCACAAATGACGCTTAGCGCATCGACCCGCTTGCCGTTGACTAAGATATCCAGCCGCACCAAATCGGCCGGTTCGTATCCTAGAAGTTCGTAGTCCATGGTGCCGTAACCACGGGTTGCACTCTTGAGTTTATCGTGCAAATCGTAGATGACCTCGCCAAGCGGTAAATCGTACGTGATCATTGCTCGAGTTGGCGATATGTATTCTGTTCCCCGCTGTAATCCCCGACGATCCTGGCTTAGCTTCATTACTTGGCCAATCAGATCGTTGGGAACGACAAAATTCACGCGAACGATCGGCTGAAGAAACTGTTCGATTTCACCAGGATCAGGGACATCCTGAGGTTTATGTACTTCCAGTTTTTCGCCTTTGGTATTGATCAGGTGGTACGTAACATTGGGGGCCGTCTGTACCAGATCTACGTCACATTCGTCTTCGAGTCGCTGCTGGATGATCTCCATGTGGAGTAGCCCCAGGAAGCCGCATCGAAAGCCGAAGCCCAAGGCATCGCTTGTTTCAGGAGCAAACTCAAAGCTCGGATCGTTGATGCTCAGTTTTTCAAGTGCATCACGCAGTTCACTGAAATCCTGCCCGTCGCTGGGATACAGTCCGCAGTACACCATGCGCTTGGGTTCTACGTATCCCTCAAGTGGCTGAGCAGCATCGGGCGTGGAATCAACGACTGTATCTCCGATGCGAACATCTGCTAGGCTCTTGATGTTGCAGATCAGATAGCCAACTTGGCCCGCCGACAGCGATTTCGACGGCTGGCGTTTAGGTACGAAGTGTCCAAGTTCGATCGCATCATATTTCTTGTCCGCACGAGCCAGTTTGATTTTCTCGCCTGTGCTGACCGTTCCCGACATGATTCGTGCATAGGTGATCGCGCCACGGAAGTCGTCGTAGTGGGAATCGAACACCATGGCTTGCAGCGGAGCATCAGGATCACCGCTGGGCGGCGGAATGCGAGTGACGATCGCTTCTAGCAACTCTTCGATGCCGATACCTGCTTTCGCACTGCATTTGACGACTTCGTCAGGATCGATCCCGAGTGATTGTTCCATCTCCTCGATGACTTCGTCGACCCGCGCGTAGTTTAAGTCGATTTTGTTGATTACCGGTATAATCTTCAGATCGTGTTCCAGGGCTGCGTAGGCATTGGCGACGGTTTGGGCCTCAACGCCTTGAAACGCGTCAACCAGCAACAGCGCACCCTCACAGCAACTCAAGCTGCGCGAGACTTCATATTGAAAGTCGACATGCCCGGGAGTGTCGATTAGGTTCAGTTCGTAGTGCTTGCTGTTCAGCCGAGTCTGAAGTGTGACCGCCTTGGCTTTGATCGTGATTCCGCGCGCTCTTTCAAGATCCATGCCGTCGAGCAGCTGTGCCCGCATCTCTCGCTCGGACACAGTACCGGTCTGCTCAAGCAGTCGGTCTGCTAGAGTGCTTTTGCCGTGATCGATATGCGCGATGATACAGAAATTCCGAATTTGCGAGATATCGACTTTTGCGTTGGACTTGCTCAGGGATTCGCTCCTGGAAAGTGTGGTGGCATTGTGCCTAATGTAGCTTGGTCTATCTGTTCTATTGAGTGTAGAACTCTGGGAGGTGAGGATGTGCCTTGGCCTGCTTGGCAAAGCCAGAAGCTCCGCTGTGCGTAGCGGTCAGCATTTATCAACGCTATAGCCAAAACCAGGCCCGCATCCGAAGTTGCTACAGCGCTTGGTAGTCCTGCCTGGCAACTCCCGCGGCACCGATATAACCGGCGTCACCGCCGAGGCTGGCGAAGTCGATCTGGGTTCCCTCAAAAACATTTTCGAAAGTCCGTGATTTAAATTCAGAAATCACACCCTCCAGGAATCGCTGGCCAATTGGGCAGTCGCGACCTCCGAAATTCATTGCACCGCCCAACACAACCAACCCAGGGTCAATCGCGTGCACGGCACCGGTGACTCCGACCCCTAGATAGAATGCAGTCTCGTCAACGATTTCGAGCGCGAATTTGTCATCCTTGGTTGCTGCCTGGTAAACATCCAACGCAGTTACGCTTTCCGCTGTTGCCGTTTCAGCAATCAGTGTCGCAACACCGTCAGCCAATCCGGCGGCCGCGCGCAGACGGACCGCGCTGGCGCTGGCATATGCCTCCAATTGGCCCTTGCCACCACCCCATTTGCAAAGTCGAGCATCGGAGCTAGAATCGACAATCATGTGTCCCAGCTCAGAACCAAAGCTATTGACGCCATTGATCAGCTTGCCTTCTGTAATCAGTCCTCCCCCCACTCCGGTCCCGAGTGTAAGCAGTGCGAGGCCGGTGAACTGGCTGCCGGTTCCAATCCAGTATTCCCCGAACGCCGCAGCGTTGGCATCGTTCACAAAGCTGACAGGCATCCCAAGTTCATTGGACAGTTCCGCTCGAGCGGGAAACTGGTGCCAGCTGGGTAGATTTGTGGGGGTAAGTAGCATGCCGCGCTTCAGGCACATCGGACCCGGAGTCCCCAATCCACTTCGAACGATTTGTTTTTTGCGAATCCCAGCCTTAACCGCCATGGTTTCCGCCGCCGCTGCCACTCGCTCGCATGCACGTTGTGGCCCATCCGCTGGGTTGGTGGCGATCGACATGAACACGAGGGTTTGGCCCAAGTCGTCGATTAACCCGATTTTGATGTTGGTGCCTCCTACATCGACACCGAGGAAGTAAGGTTCCTGGAAGTCTCCCGTGTTGACTGTGGGTTCCGCCATGACTGAACAATCAAGATAGTAGAGCTAAAAGTAAAGCGGGAAGCCGAGCCTGTAAGTTACGCCAAATTCCGCTTTCTGTTAAGGTGAATGACAGGTCAACGACGGATCTTCATACAACACCGGCCTCCGATGCGAAACTGGATATGCGTCAGGTGGCAAAGCTCCGGACGCAAACAGAACTTTCAATCGAGTAGGTGACTTTGGACGGCGCGAAACACGACGCGGGCGAAGATTCGCCAGCAGAACCAACAGAAGAAGCTGTGCCCACCGCGATACGCTTGCCGCCTGAGGGACGTTTGCTGGGCGTTGACTTTGGAACAGTTCGGATTGGGTTGGCAATCTGCGATCCTTCACAGACTTGGGTTACTCCGCTGGATACTTATAAGAGGCGAGGAACGAAACTCGATCGGCAACATTTCCTGCAACTCGCCCAGCAGGAACGCCTTGTCGGCATCGTACTTGGGCTTCCTATCCACTGTGATGGAAAAGAAAGTCAGAAATCGTCCGAGGCGCGGGACTTTGGCATCTGGCTGTCAAATGTAACCGAATGCCCAGTTGGTTACTTCGATGAACGCTTTACGACTGCCGAGGCTCGCCGGTTGCTCGGAGAGACCAAGCTGAGTGCTAAGAAGAAAAAGGAACGTTTGGACGGCGTTGCAGCGCACTTGATTTTGAGCCACTATCTTGAGTCTAGCCGCAGTGATACAGCTCCGAGGCAATTGGACGATCAAGGGGACTAGCCGCATGGACGACCTAAACCCTTATCGCCCTGCCCTGGACCGGGGCCAAACAAACCACGGTGACCAAGCGAGGAAACATCGAGGTAGCGATGGTGGCCAGCAAGTTGGTGGGCAGCTAATTGGTAAGCGGGGATCTAGTTGGAGGGAATTTGGTTGGCAGAGGGCGAGGCGATACATGGTACTCGGTATCTCAGCCGCCTTCGGTTTTGGCGTCGTCATTTTTGTGTTGTCAATGCGTACCGATGTTTGGGGAGAGGTGCCAAGTCGAAGGAAAGTGTCGGGGTTTGGCACCGCCGTGTTCAGCGCAGTGTATTTTGCCGTTCTCGGCTCGCTAATACTTGGGCCGTTGGGCGGACTAGTCGGACTCCTGGTCGAAGCTCTCGAGGTAAAGTCAGCGGCGAAGAAAAGCGATAGCCATCAGCCGCAGTAGGCATTACGAACACCCGGCGACAAGGGCGATGTACTATAAGGGCGATGTACTATTGGGTGTAGCGAATGTCGTCGAGGTAGAAAGTGACCGGTTTGCCTTGGCCCGCAACGCTCCAACCGAACCCAGTTTTGATTTGCCGCAGGTCTAGGCCATCAACAGGAATGCACAACTTCTGCCATTGGGTCGTCAAGACCACATCGTTGAGCTCACCCTTGGCAGTATCGCGATAGGGCTGGCTGCCGTTGAGAACGCCAAACACGAAACTGACTTTCTCTCCCCCTGATTCGCCACGCGCGTAGAATTCGAGTTGCCTTGCGCCTGACAAGTTTGCGCCGCCAGGCTGTTTGCCGCCCCAGTCACCGGCGGGCGACTGCCACAATACACCGCCCCATAAACTGTCGTTGGTGTACTGAGCTTTGATACACGTTGCACCGGTCCGGGCGGAATCGCGACAGTTCGAATCCAACTTGATTGCAGCCGTATTGCCCATAAAACCGGCTGGTTCGAAAACGCTGTTGGTCGACACTTCCTCGTAAATTGCATAAGGAAGACTCGCTGCTGGCATAACCGACTTCAGTTTGATCGGAGCCGCGACTTGGAAGGGAAGGTTTGCGACGGCTGCGCCGCCGCTTGAATCGTAAACATAGACGAACAGACGGTAGCCACCACCGCCTTCGGGAGCTTTGAAACTGACTTTTGCTCCTTCGGGCTTAAGCAGCTGTGAATAGTCCGATTCATTGCCTTGGGGATCCCCGCCTTCACCAACCGTTGCTGAGTCGCTCAGCAGCTTCCATTGGTATTTCAGTGATTGGGAACCATCATCATCGGCTTGTACACTTGCCGACAACGACTTTCCAGGTTTGACAGAATTCGCTGACAGTGCCTCATCGAATTGGATTTGCTTGATGTTCGGGGATTGATCATCCAGCGGCTTTTCAGTCCAAAGCTGGCTCATTGCATCTGCGGCCCCGAGACGTTGACCGT
>DNPC01000333.1 GCA_003501565.1 Planctomycetaceae bacterium
GGCTAATGGGTTTTCGGATAGGTACTTAGATTGCGCGAAGGTTAAGGACGCGTGAAGTTAGTGACGAGTGAAGCCAGGCTCAGGTGAATCTAACGACAGGTGAATCTCGCGAGACGTGAACTAGTGGCTGGTGAGCTGCAAAATGGGACTCGCCGGACCAGAACGGCGGAGAAGCAGTTGTGCGGTTCGTCGATCAAAGTCGCGGCTGCAGCGTGTCTTGGGGACCGGTTTCAAACTGTCGGATTCGATGATGTGAACCCGCCCGGGATGCCGAAATGGTTGGGAAGAAGTGGTAGCCACTCGCCCCAGCTTACCAAACGACCCTTTTTTGTGTTTGCGGTGCTCATTTTCGCACTGTTTAGGCGATAAGGGGGCACATAATTGGATGGGTATTGCGTTGCCAACTCAAAATAGTGGATAATAATGGTTATAACAGTTCTTTTGGTCCATTGACGTCGGTAAGGAGTGGACCGAAACTGCAGTGCAACCGTGCTCGCCCGGCATGGCATATAGTACCAACCACGTCGGTCAGGCCAAAAAGAAGGTGAAATATGCAGATGCAGCTCAAGGTGATGACAGGCGGTCACGCGGGAAAGTTGATTTCCGTAAATCATGACAAGTTCCTGATTGGACGTCATGACGATTGCCATCTGCGTCCCAAGAGCGAATCGATCAGCCGTCGGCATTGTGCAATCGTCCGCAAGGATGGACGAATCTTGATGGTCGACCTGAAGAGCCGAAACGGCACGATCGTCAACGGAAAGAAACTTGATCCGAAGAAGGCAAAGGTTCTTAAGGACGGCGATGAGATCAAAGTCGGTAAACTAGAGTTTGTCGCGGTCATTGAGGCGGGGGTTTCGAATGTCAAGAAACCCGAGGTTAAGAACGTGAAAGAGGCGGCCGCCCGGACCGTCGAGAACGTGAACGATAGCCGTGCTGAAGTCGTCGATATCAGCAGTTGGCTCGAGGAAGCGGACCAATTCGAGCGGAATGACGACGAGCCTGCAACTCGCCAGTTCCAGTTGGATCAATCTGAAAGCCACTCGGAATCGACGATCATGGAGATCAAATCCGAGCAGGAGACGACCGCCGACGACAAAGATAAAAGGTCCAAGAAAGGTAAGCCAGGAAAGCTACCTCCTATCCCAAAAAACAAGAGTACCGACAGCTCCAAAGACGCAGCTTCGGAAACCCTGCGTAAATTCTTCAGCGGTCGATAGTGTTTGGGCTCAAAAGATCAGATGGCCTGCGCCGAGTCATCACGATCGATCGGCTGTGGCATCCGAGAAACCTAAGCTACCGACCGGTTCTTCAATTCCCATATCGCACTGCCAGCGCGGCGCACTCCGTCACGCCGACGATTGGACTTTCGCGCGTTCTGATGGCCGTTCCAATGTGTTCAACACGTTGCTGGAACATCGATTGGACTATCATAGGTTAGTAGGATTGCTCATTCGTTCGGGCAGTCTACGTACCTCGCATTCCTGAGGGACTTGAGCGATGCCAAAATTGTTTGCCGGCATCTTGGCAATCTTTCTATTGATGAAGTCAACGAATGCACTTGGGCAGCTTCAGCATACGTTGCAGTTAAAGAATGGTGTGCAGATCGGTCCTGGGATTGTCTCGGCGGTCCCAGCGCTGCGAAAAGCGGCCGGGGATGATGACCGTGGGCCGAGAATCTTTGTGGTCGACGACGGTTTGCGGCTGATTTATGTCAACAGCAACCGCAACACGGTTCTCAGCCAACAAGAGTTTACGGGGGCGCCCGATGAGAAATTCGTTTTTCCCAATGGTGCCGTTTCGAAAGGCCTCAATGCCCCAGCGATCAGCCGTGTGCTGAATATCTCCGACTTCAGCAAGTTCGGCCGTCGCGAAATTGACCTGGCCCTCGCAAGTCGCAACATCTCGATACTGCAGCAAATCACAGAACTGACGCCAACCTACGCAAAACTGCAGATTCTGGACAAGCGGACTCGGGCCGGGAGTTTTGCGTGGGATCAGCGGATATCACCCGCGTCGATACCAACGGCGACGCTGCGTTCTATCTTGATGCAGTTAATTGACAAAGGTCAGTCAGGCGACTGGTTGCGTGTTGTCGATTTCTACATCCAGATGCAGCGTTTTGGCGAAGCTCGCGAAGTGCTTGAGGAGGCGCTTGAACTGTTTCCGCTCGGGTTGAAATCACAACGCCGCCTCCTGACGCAAATAGATGAACTCTACGCTCAGCAGAAGTTTGATGAAATTCGGTTGTTATGGGATTCTGGTCAAACGAACCTTGCAGCTAGTTTGTTGCAGAAGTTCCCATCCGCTACCCTTCCCCTTGAAACGCAAGATAAGCTTGCGACGGAAATCAGATCTGCACAGGGGTTAGTGCTTCAGACAAAATCAGTGGTAGATACGATCCGCGAAAGGTTCGGAAAACTGCCGCAGGATCAGCAGCAATCCGTGCAAGGTGTAATCGATGAATTGGCTGCGGAAGTTACATTGACGACCGTTGTGCGTTTTTCAGCTTTCTACCAGCAGATCCAGGCAGGTGGCAATGCACCCGATGAGAATCTCGTTGCGCTTGCAATTGGCGGATGGTTGCTTGGCACCGATGCTACGGTTGATAACTTCGAAGTCGCCAAGTCCTTGGTGCGCGTCCGTGATCTAGTCCGCGAGTATTTGGTGGAAAAGGTGCCCGCCAAACGTGATCAAATCGTTGCAAAACTACGCAGCGAGGAAGGCGCGCAGCCGCAGTACTTGGCGCGGATTTTGAAAACCATGAAACCGCCTAAGCCGCTCGACCCGCAGCCGGCTGATCAGTTCCCCGGACTGTATGCGACAGAAACGCAATCGGTCGCATCTGGATCGGTGAGTTATCTTGTTCAGGTTCCTCCAGAGTACGACCCGAACCACAAGTACCCATGCGTGCTCGCGCTAGGTGGCAACGGCGATTCACTAGACAGTGTCATTGATTGGTGGTGCGGTCGACGTCTGGGGACTTTCCGGTACGGCCAAATGACCCGGCGTGGTTACATTGTCGTTACACCACGTTGGATGATGGATGACCAGTCGACCTACAACTATACAGAGGGCGAGCATGATCGCGTTCTTTCGGTGTATCGCGATGCAATCAGAAGATACTCAATCGATACCGATCGAGTCTTTATCGCCGGACATCTTGATGGTGGCACGGCGGCTTGGGATTTAGCGGGAGCTCATCCCTCACTGTGGGCTGGGTTAGTTGCGATCTCTCCCGAGCCATCCAAGTACATAGTCAAATACTGGGAAAATCTTGGTGGGCCTGACCGTGGCCGCCCGCCGTTTGGATCGTATTTCGTATTTGGCTCACTCGACGGTACGCTTGCCAGTAGCGACCTGTTCAATGTTCTTTCGAAGTACTTGGAGGCTTACTGGTTCGATTGCATGGTTGTCGAGTATCGGGGCAATGGACGTTTGCGGTTTGGTTCGGAGCTGCCAAAGATTGCTGACTGGATGGATTTAGCAGGCGATGTGCGTTTGCGGACACCCGGTGTTCGCAATCCCGAGGCCATTGATGTCGGTACGATGCGCAACGGTGATCGATTCTTCTACTGGCTTGAGGCGCCAGGAGTGCAGGCAACTTCAGTGGTAAACCCATTCATGCTGTCGGGGCAGCGTCCAGGAAAATTTGTGGCAAAAGCATCGCGGAGGGACAATCGTATCGTCGTGAGCCGAATCCCATCCCCTCGCAATTCTGCAACGATCTGGCTCTCACCTGACCTAGTCGACTTCGCCGAACCCATTACAGTAAACGTGAGTGGTCGCAAGGTGCGTTTTCCGCCCGAGCAGACACGGCCGGACATACGCGTCATGCTCGAGGATGCGCGTGTGCGGGGTGAACGTCAATCAACATATTGGCAACGGCTGGTGGTTGAGTAGTCTTGCTTGTGCGGGACGTCGCAACGCCAAGAGCTAGGACCCGCATTACCATTGCAAGTTCAGCGCCGGCAAGTTCAGAGCCATTGCAAATCAGCCCGCTGGGATGGAAATGGAATTCAACGAAGAACAACTTGCCGCCATTCAGACCTCCGGTCGCAATGTGCTAGTTCTCGCAGGTGCTGGCACTGGGAAGACGCGGACAATCATCGGACGTGCGCGTCATCTTCTAAGTAGTGGGACTCCGCCGGAACGCTTGGCGATTCTAACCTTCACGCGGCGGGCTGCGAGCGAGATTGGTGAGCGTCTTCGCGGCGCGACTGCGGATGTCAGTGGTGTTTTTGCAGGCACCTTCCACCGGTTCTGCTTGCGAACAATGAGCAGTCGACGCAAATGGTTCGACTTCAATGATCTCACGGTAATGGATCGTGATGATCAAATTCAGTTGATGAAGCTGGCTCGAGGTGAGATTGCAGGTAAGAACAAAACGGTGCCCCAAGCCGCGGAACTGTTGAGCAAGTACTCATATGCGCGGAATACGAATCAGCCACCGAAGGACTACCTTGAGAGCTACACTGATCTTACGCCTAGTGAAATCAACGTGGTGACGAAGGTATTCGCTCGGTACAAAGAGCGCAAAGCAGCTGGCGGCTATTTTGACTACGACGATATTCTGCACCGATTTGCACTTGTTTTGCGCAATGACGCAGAGGTACGTCGACGTATCGGTGCAGGCCTAGACTATGTGTTAGTTGACGAGATGCAGGATACAAATCCGCTTCAGTGGTTGATACTCGAGTCGCTGGCGGAGCATGCAAAACTGTTTTGCGTTGGCGATGATGCGCAAAGTATCTACGCATTTCGAGGCGCGGATTTCAAGAATGTCCACACGTTTGGAAGACGCTTGCCCGACGCCGAGACTTTAAAGCTCACCATGAACTATCGTTCAACTCAGCCGGTCCTGGATGTATCCAATTGGTTGTTATCTGCGTCTTCTCTTAAGTACAACAAGCGTCTGCAAGCGACGCGCGGTGGCGGAGCCAAACCGACGTTTGTGGATTTCGACACCAATTTCGAAGAAGCAGAGTGGGTAGTTGGCGATATAGCGGATCGCTATCAAGAAGGCACGCGATGGGAGGCGAATATGATTTTGTGCCGTACCGCCGCTGCCTCTCGGCCCTTTGAAGCACAGTTGATCGAGCGAAAAATTCCATACAGGTTCGTTGGTGGTATTGGGCTGCTACAGACCGCTCATGTTCGTGATCTGCTGGCGCCTCTACGGATCGTCATCAACCATCGTGACGAACTGGCTTGGATGCGATACTTAACAGCCTGGCCCAGGATTGGAGAAGTCACAGCTACTCGCATCCTTCGCGATTGTGTCGCAGCCGATTCGAGTGGTCTGTCGTTTGAAATTGCGAAGGAAAAGCTTGCGGGATGGCCTGATGCCTACGAGTTGTTAGAGCGAATTGGAGCGCTGGGAAGCAATCCCGCGGCGTGTGTTGAAATAGCAGCAGAGCGAATGGAGCATCTGCTGGAATCCAAATACGATTCCTGGGATCGTCGCAAGAAAGACTTTACGCTGTTGGAAGAATTAGCCAAGAGGCACAAGACGCTACAAGGATTTGTAGAGACTTATACCCTCGATCCGGTAAACGCAACTGAACTCGAAGAGCAAGACGACTTGGTGACTCTGATCACGGTGCATAGTGCCAAAGGCACTGAGTCAGATGTTTGTTACGTCGTTGCGGCGCACTCACAGAATTACCCCCACTCCCGCAGTCAGGGTGATGAAGACGCCGTTGAAGAAGAACGCCGCGTTCTTTATGTTGCGCTTACGCGAGCGAAGGACGAACTGTTCATTACACGTAGCCCAGCACAGTTTTCATATCGTCGCGCGTTTGTTGGCGGGTACGAAGAGTACTTTCTACAGGATCTACCAAGTGATCTTGTGATTCACAAGTTCGAAAGCGGCTACAGCCCCCGTCGCAGCTATCTCGACGAAGATGTCATCCGATAGCATCATTTTACACCGGCAGCGGACCGACCCGACTCCATCTACTGCTGCAGTTTGGGTGTAGGTCTCCCAAATCGGCGTGCAATTGACCTCGGAACGAAGGTTCAACCAGGTGCGCGGCGAGTTGCTAGTGTATTTTGAGTGCGGGTAAATTCCGTTCTACCTTCGCCTCGAGCTCTGACCGCTCGAACGGCTTGCATAGGTAGTCGGTGGCCCCGGCAGCCAGAGCCTTCATCACCTGGTCACGTGAATCTTCGACCGTCACCATCATAACGGGAACCTCAGTGTTCGATCGACGAATCAATTTTACAAGGTCAATACCGTTGATTCTCGGCATATGCCAGTCAGAAATGACCAAATCAAATTCGTCGGCTTGGAAACACTGCCAGGCCTGAGCGCCATCTGATGCTTCAACAATGTGTTCGACTCCCAATCCACTGAGAGTACGAACGATAATCATGCGTAGTACGCCGGTATCTTCGGCAACAAGAACGCGCATGGGGCAATCCGGATTCTTGAGAGGGGCAATGGTTGTGAAGCTTGGTTGGCAATTCTCAGAAGCTCTACGCGAAACTTACGATCATTTCACGCTGAAGCAAACGTCATGTTTGCGGGGCGAATTGCTTTGAGCTACGGGAATCCACAGCCGAGCGAAAATGCCGTTCGTAGCGATTACAACGCCGGACCAGAACGTGGATTTTGCCTTGCGGCAGAGCGCTCGGCAAATAGTCGATGGACCGCAGGGATCCAGATGAGTGCCATGGCTGTCGCTCCGAATACTCCACCAACGATGACCATCGCCATTGGCGGCCAAAAAGTCCCGCCGCTGACAATCATGGGGATGAATGAACAGCCAACGGTTAGAGTGGTAGAAAGCACGTGACGACTACTTCGCATGATGACCTGCACGACGCTGTTAAGGTCGCCCGTTTTGGCAGTCGGATCGGTTCGAAGCTCCGCCAGCACCACCATCGAATCATTGATGGCCACACCAACCATGCCCATCAAACCGACGATTGCTGTAAAACCCAAGGGGAAGCCGCTAAGAAATAGCGTCATGAAGGAAACACCACAAGAAGCTACCGCAACAAGTACCACGACAAGGCTGTTGCGGTAAGAACGCAGGCTAAGCACCAAAACGAATGCAGCGGCAGCTACCAGTAGCGTAACGCGTGATGTCAGTTGCCCAACAGCCTCGCTTCGTTTTGAGGCTTCGCCTCCGAATTGGAGTGAGTAGCCAGCAGGCAAGGCGAACTCGCCGTTAGTGAGCTTGGCCTTGAGCCAACCAACGACTTCCGAAGGCAGAACACCCGCCCGAATATAACCGCGGACTTCGTTGATTCGCTGGCCGTCAAGTTGCGAAATCACAGCTGGTTGGCTGGTAAGGGAAATTTCGGCAATCGAGTCCAGCCGAGCAGGACTGCCTGAGCCAGCAGACCTGCCAGAGTTATTGAGTTCTGGCATCAGCTCGATGGCTCCAATCGAAGCCACATCGCTGCGAGCACTACCGGCCAGTCGCACGCGTACCGGCAACTCTTCATTGTCATCCATCAATGAACCACCGATTCGGCCTTCCAGCGCCGCGTCCAGCTGCCGCGAGACTCCAGAAAGTGTAATCCCAAACATCCTTGCTTCTTCTTCTTTGATGCGTACCGCCAGTTTGGGAAGTTGATCGCCCAAGTCCGTTTGAACATGTGTGATCGCCGGGTGTTCGCTGAGCAGCTTTCGCAGATTCTGCCCAAGAGTCTGAAGTGTTTGTGGATCGCTGCCGAACAACTGAATCTCAATCGGCGCGTTATAGGGAGGTCCTTGTTGCAGCTGCATTACACGTACTTGCGCCTGCGGCACTTCTTGGTCCAGTTGCTCTTGGACCGCATTGACCAGCTCTGAGGGATCCGTTCCCGGCTTGAGCGTGACGACCGCTTGCGCGTATCGGCTAGACGCTCTAACACGTCCAATCATGTTGTAGTACACCGAAGGTGCGCTCTGACCGACTACCCAGCACACTTCTTCGATTTCGTTTCGAGCGATTAGACGCTCACGAATGTCGATTGCGACCTCGCGTGTTTGGTTAAGCGACGCCTGCGGCGCGAGTTCGATCTCAATGTGAAATTGATTACGATCTGCCCCCGGAAAGAACTGGACTTGGAGAAGCGGTATCAGCGCAAATCCCGGCATGCTGACCGCCAATCCGGCTATGGCGGTCACCAAGGGGAACCGAAATAACTTGGTAAGCAAAACTTTGAACAGGGCCGAAAGCCCAGCACTGTGAATGCCGCGGGCCAGGAACGTCTGTTTTCGGTCACGCTCAGAAGCCAGCAAGGCCGACAAGGCAGGAATGATTGTTAGCGATAGCCCAAACGCTGCCAGAAGCGCAAGAATGACCGATACGCCGATCGTCCCGACAAATTCCCCGCTTGGACCCGGCATCGTGGCAATGGGCAAGAACGAAATAATCGTTGTTGCGGTTGCTCCGAACAACGGCATGGACATATGCGAGATCGCGTCTCGGACAGCGGAAACCTTGTCGGCGCCACCGGTCAACCGATGCTGCACGTCGTCAACGATGATAATCGCGCAGCCCTCAAGCATCCCCAACGCGATCACCAATCCGCTAAGCGACATTTGGTGAAATGGTATGCCAAGAAAGTTGAGGCTAGCCCAGACGATACACGTTGCGAGCGGAAGCGCTGAACCGACGATGAGTGCACTTTTGAAGCCCATCATCACGAAAACAACCGTAACGACACTAAGGGCGCTGATGGTCAAGTCAACTAGCAAGTGGCGAATTCGTGCGTCGACATAGTCGGACTGTCTGAAAATACGGTGCAGTACAACATTCGTAGGTAGCTTCGTTTGGAAAACAGCCAACGCATCTTCAGCGGTTGTGGTCCAACGATCTAGCCGAGCTCGCGCATCAGCTGTGACCGCGATCAAGATTGCCGATTCACCTTCTACGAGGGCTTCACTGGACCGGGGTTCGCGGATCGACTTGCGAATATTGGCTATATCGCCTAGGTAGGCCGTTTGTCCTGATACAAGGCTATTGACGACTGAGTCACCGATGCGATGAATTGAGTCGAATTCGCCTTCGACTTCAATGACTAAATCGTTGCTAGGACCATGCATCTGTCCCGCTGAGACTTTCGCATCGCTCTGCGCAAGTTGTTGCGCGAGGCTCTCTACGCTAAGCCTCAACTGGCTGAGTTCCATCTGATCGACTTCGACAAGAATCTCTTCCTCGGGATCACCGAAACGGTCAACCGATTCGGAATTTGCGAGGTTGCGGAACAGATCTTCGCATTCGTCGGCCAAATCTCTCAGTTCTGACAACGCGGCTGGTGTTGTTTCCGAGGGCACTAGTCCAACTACGTAGGAGTAAGCGCGTGCGTCGATGATGTCGAGATCGGGAGCAAAGGCAGCGGAAGGCAAGTCAACTCTGGCATCGCTGAGCGCATCACGAATACGCGCCCAAACCTCGTCGACGGCATAGATGTCATCACGGAGGATGATGCTGACCGTTGAGATGCCTGGCCGCGAGGTGCTGCGGAGCTCCTTGATTTCGTCGAATTCACGAAGTTGATCGACGATGACATCAGTCACCAACGATTCCACGCGTTCGGCGTCTGCACCCCGCAGCGGCGTCAAAACCAGCGCACCACGATTGGTCAGCAACGGGTCTTCCATCCGCGGAACCGCCAGGAAAGAGCTAACACCCGCCGCCACGATTGTTGCTACGGTCAGCCACAGGATCCGCGGTTCTTTCAGTAAGAAAGTACTCATGTGCCCCTTCTGTGTAGAGGAGCCCGAGCGCCGTCCCGCCCACGATCTGGTGGAAGAGTTCGACTTTGCGTTTGATCATCACGGGGCCTAACATCAGGCTGGGCTGGCACTTGGTCGCCGCGCCGAATACGAACCTGCATACCCGGCATCACGCGATGGATCGAAGATGCAACAACATGTTCCCCGTTCCTGAGTTCACCTCGTACCGTGACAGTCGCTCCATTTGTCGAGAGAACTTCGACGTTGCGACTGACGATAGTTCCTGTTTCGGATGCGTTCCCAGTCCGAACAACGAAGCACTCCCATTTTCCATCGGGGGCACGTTTCAAACTTGCTTGTGGGATAAGCAGTCCTTCGGTTGCAGTTGCGGATCGAAAACTAGCCTGCGCGAGTTCACCTGGGACAACGCTTGAGCCAGGTCCCTCTATTTTGATGATGCAATCACGTAGTCGTGTTTGTGGATCGACACGCTGCAGGACAGCAGCTAGCGTTGCCTCAATTTTCCGAGAGCCAACCTTTAATTGGACAGATTGTCCAATCCGCAGGTTCTTGGCGATATCGTGGGGAACACCGAGATGAGCTTCGTGACGATCGACCTCCACTATCGTTAGGAGTGGTTGTCCCGGCGCGACAACAGCCCCTTCATCAACCTGGCGCTCGACGATGGACGCGTCATAAGGGCAGCGAATTTGTGTGTGTTCAAGATCGATTTCTACCACAGCCAAAGAGGCTTCGATTGCGTCTGTCTTGGCTTGTTGAGCAGCGATTTGTTCTTCCCGAGGGCCGTGTTCAATCTCCGATAGTTGTTCTCGAGCGGCACGAACTGCCGCGCTGGCCTGTTCGAGACTAGCACGAGCTACATCAACAACTTCTCCGGCAATCAACCCCTCGGTGCGCAGCTGTTCTCTTCGGTGGAAGTTCTTCTTTGCAAGGCGGACCGCTGCTTCGCGTTCGTTCAGCCGAGCTCGTGATGCGGCGATCTGTTCGGTCCGTGAACCGGATATCATCTCGCGCAGTTTAGCCTGGGCGGAGAGTAGCTCAGCCGCGATGCGTTTTCGTTCAGCTTCCAAGCGCGATCTGTCCAGCTGGCAAACCACCATTCCAGCAGGCACCCTGTCCCCCAAATCAACGTGAATCGAATCGATTCTGCCGATCAACTCACTGGCCAGAGCTGTTTGGCGGGCAGGTTGTATGGTGCCGGTGTAAACCGATAGTTGGCCGCTTTGCCCTTCGCGAGCGAGTATAGTTTCCACCGTAAGAGTGGGTTTTTCGGGGCTGTTCGCAGAGGCTAGTTGCGGACTGCCACATATGTAGAAGAGGAATGCGGTAATCCGCAGTTCCGCCGATAGTGCGTTCAGATCGAACAATGTAATGAAGCCGATTGGATGTAAGGATCTTGAAAACCCAGTAGATTCCCTGTGTTTTGGGGACTATCCGTTCGAGCGTGGAAGGGACTGGAAGTGCAGCGAGTGACGTCCGTGCTAGCAAAGATCTACAGCGGTGGGCCGAATAACCGCTAAGATCGTTTCTCCCTGGTTTGAGCGATCAAGTCACCTAACCGGTAAAGCCGATATCATCAGTGTGGGTAACGTAGCCACGCGCCGAGCCGAAACACGTGCGTGGTCAGGTTGAAGCTTTTGTAAATTGGTGCTTCGTGCCTTCCCGCGTTGGGAAGTTCTTTTGTGGCGGCTGCCGTACTAAGGCGACGGGCGACGCGAACAAAGACTTGATGCAATCCTCGGAAGTCTTCATGAGCCGAAACTCGCATCAGCCTAACACCGAGGTCGTCTACCCGGGCAGGGCCGATCTGCCCGCTCGCATTCCGATCAAGCGCTGTGCACTCTGGTGGATTTGGCTCACGGCAGCCTGTGCTGCTGCGTTGAGTGGTACAGGTTGTTCGTCTTTTTCTGATGCCATCCCTGGGGCTGGCGTACCTAGTAGCCTGGATTGGCAGCCTCCGGTCGTAGATGCGGCTGTTAAAAACTTGGTGGGCAGAACGCCGCCGACGGTGGTTACAGCCAGTTGGAATCCTCCAGCGACAGTAGCTCGATCTGCGGGGCTGCATACATCACCAGCAGAGCCGCGCCTTTATGCAACGGACCCACGTACTGCCCACTTCCGAGATATAACACTGTTGGAGGTTCTGCAGATTGCGTTGCAGAACAGTCAGGTACTTCGCGATCTTGGCGGCAGGGTCGTTAGCCAACCTGGACGCGTAAATACAGCTTTCGCACCGGATTTGGCGAGCACAGATGCAAGACGCGGTGTCGCGGCGGCGCTAAGTGCCTTTGATGCTCAGCTCTCGGCCAGTGCTGTTTGGGCACGAAATAACCGTGGACTGAAGCTGGTCCCTTTCGGTTCGAACAACCTGAGTATTGAACAGGATACCTATCAACAGCGTACGGCGATTGACAAACGCTTCCGCAATGGCATCGTCCTCAGCTATCAACACGGCATGGACTATGACCGAGATGATCTTGGCGTGCCTCCCAATCGGTTTGACAGCGCCTATACACCCTTTGTTGGGGCCCAACTGAGGGTTCCGCTTGGTTACGGACGTGGGCGTTTGTTCAACGAAGTTGCCGGGCCGAATGCGTCACCGGGTGTTTATAACGGCTTGCTAATTGCGTCGACACGCGCCGATTTGGCTGCGACGGACTACCGGATCGGACTTCGCGATTTGATGTACAA
>DNPC01000590.1 GCA_003501565.1 Planctomycetaceae bacterium
CAAGCACACTCTTCCGTCGACTCTTGGCCGCGAAACTGGTTCCCGCCTGCGTTTCCGAAGCCGCAAATAGACGATCAAAGACATTCGCCGGATTGACTTCGCAAGCCATTGGACTGGTGGGACTTCTCCAGGCGAGATTGGACACGTAGGCACAACTGTATCCACTGTCACATCCCCCAGCCTGTGCGCTTCCATCCAGCCCTAACTCAAGCGAGGCGAACCGTGTCTTGCTGCCAATGTTCTGGGCAATTGCCTGGTCGATCGAAACACCATTGTAAATGTCAGCACCTTTGGTCTTCTTGGGATGAGCCCCTGTCAAGAACGCCGCGGCACTGCGCGCATGATCGCCAGGACCATCACCATGCGCACGCGCACCATCGAGCGTCAAACCGCTCAGCACGCACAATTTGTCCTTGACGGATGCAAGTGGCTCAAGCGTCGCGGGCAGCTCAAATCTACGACCGACTTTAGTTGGTTTCCAACTGGGCATATGGACGCCATTGGGAACTGCCAAGAACGCAGTACGCAGTGGTGCTTTCGCTGGACTGCCCGCCCGCGCAATGCGACTAGTGGGCAGCATCGCTTCAAGGAATGGAAGCGCGATGGCAGTCGAGGCTCCCCGGAGCAACGTTCTTCGATTGAGTGGTTTCTGCATTACTCTGGCCGACTGCCTTTCTTTTGAAATGGATCGCTGGATACAATTTCAAATATCAGTGTACTGAACCGGTAATCGTCTTGCTTCAGTGTTGCTAGGATCTTATCAACGGCACATTTGTCGTAGTATTCCAGCCCGCGTCCAAGTGCGTAAGTCAACATCTTCGTGGCCAGACATTCGACAAACTGCTCTTTATGCTGGGCAACCAAAACCGCACGCAACTGCTGGGCGCCCATCACGCTCGTACCATCGGGCAGTTCACCGCGGGCATCAATAGGTTGCCCGTTTTCCATTTCACGATACCGACCAATGGCATCGAAATTCTCGAGAGCGAACCCAAGTGGATCCATCAGTTTGTGGCAGCCGGCACAAGCCGGATCCGCACGATGCTGTTCCAGTTGTTCACGCAGAGAACCAACCAGTGGGCCTTTTTCGGCTAGCTCAGGAACGCCTGCAGGTGCAGGAGGCGGGGGCGAATCCAACAGATTCTCCAATATCCACTTCCCACGCTGAACAGGACTGGTACGCGTCGGATTACTTGTCACCGCCAGAACGCTCGCCTGCGTCAACAAGCCGGCCCGCGCCGTCCCGCCAAGCGGCACTCGGACGAATTTCGTACCCTGGACACCATCAATTCCATAGAAATCAGCCAGCTCTTCATTTAGGTAGGTGAATTCCGCATCCAGCAGCCGCAGCACACTCATATCCTCACGCATGACTGCATGAAAGAACTTCAACGTTTCAAACTTCGCCAGCGTTTCCACGCGTTTGTTCCACTGTGGGAATTCACGCTCATCCGGTGAGAAACCGTCTAGACGGCGAAGCGTCAGCCATTGGCTGGCAAAGTTCTTCACGAATTCGTTCGAGCGGTTGTCTGCAACCATTCTGCGGATTTGCTGACGCAAAACGACCGGGTCCCGCAGGCTTCGATTCGGATCCGTGCCAATCCGAAATAGCTCATCATCAGGCATCGAGCTCCACAAGAAATACGACAGCCGACTTGCCAGCTCGAATTCATCGAGGTCTCGGAATTCCGAGAACGCAGCCGGTTGCCGCGGCGGTTCGACGCGAAACAAGAACTGCGGTGAGATCAGGATGGCCTGCAGCGCGACTTGGATACTCTCTTCGAATGAACCGTCCTCTTGCACTTCTTCCGCCAACTTGACCAATCGATCCAGATCTTCATCGGCAACGGGACGCCGAAAAGCTCGACTGGCCAGACGTAGCAGAATCTTACGAGTCTTGGCCGGATATTCGCTCTCCGACCGGGGCGGATCAAAGATGATCGCTCGATGGTATGGTGATAGCTCGCTGGCTGGGACTCGCTGCTTACCGGACTTTTGCTCCGTAATCTCGATATGGTGCACGGCCAGGTTGCGGTCCTGCTGTGCTTGGCCGCCTTCGGCCTTGCGATAGAAATCGTTGGCAAAGCCGAATTGAATCTTCCTACTTCCTGCCCGCATCCTCATGACAACCGAAAACTGACCAGGCCTCCCACGCTCGTTAGGAACCTTTACCTGCTGCACGACTTTGTCATCTAGGCCGACAACCATAACACACGGTTCGTTGCCGACTTGATCGCCTGAAGCGGTGATGGTTACCGTATATTTGCCCGGCCGAGGGATTTGTTCACGCAGAGTGGCAATCGTCTTCGAGTTGCTGAGCGTCAGCGTACCGCCACTAGACTTGGAATCGTCGTTTGTCTCCAGCGATGCAGCATTGTGCTTACTCTTATAGACTTCTGCAGTTGGTGGAGACTTGATCACATAGCGCGAGATTTTTTCGGCGGCCACCAAGTATTTTTCCATCAAGATAGGCGGCAACGTCAAAACGTCACCGATGTTATCGAAGCCATATCCAACATCGTCGCCGGGAAAATCCTCAGCAGGCGAGTAATTGATGCCGAGTAGGTCTCGAACTGTATTCTGGTATTCGGCCGCGTTCAGCCGGCGCAGAGTCACGTGCCCGGGATTGGGCTGCAAGCCACATTCAAAATCCTCGATAGTCTCATTGATCCAGCCGATGAGCTTGTTGCGATCTGCGTCAGAAAGTTCGCTATCCTCCGGAGGAGGCATTTCGCCGATCTGCATTTTTTGCAACGCCAGCTTCCAAACCGACCGTCCCTTAAGAAATGAGATTGGCGTGTCGAAGTGATCGAGCGCAAGCCCCGCATCGGCTTCTTCACCCGAGTGGCAATCAAAGCAATGCTGCTCGAGCAATGGTTGGATTTCAAGCCGCAACTGTTGCGCGCGTTCTGCTGGGTCTGCTGCATATGCCTGCAGGCAACCTAGCGAAGATGCAAGTAGCATTACGACGAAGAGAATGTGCGATCGTTGCATGGTTCTCAAAAATTGAATAAGTAGCAGCCCTGCGGCGTGGGGAATCCGCACCCATTGGTCCCAAAGGGAGGGTCGCGGTCGAAAGCCTCGACAAGTAGTGACCGGGAGCCACAAAGTGGCGGATCTCCACTAGCTTCACCGGACGCTATCGCGAGCCGTACCGGCTGATTGCATTTCAGCAAAAACTCGCAAGCAGTTCGACTAAAAGGGAACCCTAGTGGTAGCGGTTTTCCTAGCCAACTGTACCCAAATTGACTTGTTCAAGTTCAACTGCATAGGGGGAAGGTTCTTCTAAATTATAGCTCGCCGGAACCTGTCTGCCCCTACCCAACGCCGCTCGGCCTGCCCGGCTCCATGTTCAGCTTCAGCGATCGAATATGAAGGTCGTGCCGGTTGACAGGCCAGGTCTAGTCGCAAAGTCAGCTTCGAGCCGTTAGATCCCGAAAGTGCTTCGGCGCCAGCGAGGGGTAGGACCTACCTATATGGTGCAGCGAGCATGAGATTTGCACACTCTCGCGACCCAATCGCGAACCTCGCACGGAAGTTTCTGACAACGATTTACGCAGCCATTCCTATGACCCTGACACTCAAGATCATCACCAGCGAAGGTCAAATCGGATCGATTCGGTCTGGCTGGTCCGAACTAGCTTCAACACCGATGCAAAGTCCCGAATGGCAAATGGGCTGGTGGCTAGCTTACAAGTCCAGCAACACACAACTCCAAATCCTAGCCGCTCTCGACCAAAGCGAAAAAGTGGTTGGCATCGCGCCACTGTACCGAAGCGAGAGTTGGCGTGACGGACAAACGCTTGAATTCTTGGCGGCTAAACACGCATGTAGCGATTACCAAACCATTCTCTGTGACGAAAATCGTAAAGCTGAAACCCTAGAGCTGTTCGGCGATTGGCTAGCAGACTCGGCCGCTCGCGGTGAATGGGGAACGATCGAGCTAGATGGAATCAGCGAACACGATAAAACAATCGGAAAACTCTGCAATCGCCTCCATAAACATGACGTGCTCCTGCGCAGCAAGCAATTGGACAAATCCTGGGTCATTGATCTTTCCCAAGGTTGGCGGCAGTGTATCGCTAACATGACACGAACACAGCGTCGGCAATCGCGGAATTTGATCAATCGTTTCGACAAAAGTGACAAGATGCGAATTACAGAGCATACCGATGCTCATGACGTTCCCATCGCGCTTCGTGAACTTATTGAGTTGCATCAGAAACGCTGGACACAATCGGGGCAATCGGGTTGTTTCTCGGATCCAAGATTCTCCAGTTTCCTACTTGCCGCAGCGCAAGCACTCGCCCTTCGGCAGAGTTCCATGGTCCGCACGTTGCGAATTGATGATCGCCCGGTTGCATCCCACCTACTTCTGCGCGACAACGACCGGTACTACATGTACCAAGCTGGACGTGACCCCGATTTTGCATCACAGAAAGTCGGCACGACCTTAAATCTTGCGACCATGCGCTGCTTGGCCGAACGAGGTGCCCAATTCATGGATTGCCTGCGGGGCAATGAGATTTACAAATCAAGGCTGGCGGGTCAACCAGTATCCCTATACCAATTACGATTAGTTGCACCGGCTGTGAGCCATCGCGTCAGGGACGCATCCAGCCATGTTGGCCGGAACGTAAAACGCACCGCCAAGATTCTGGCAGCAGGAACGGGGAGCGGAGTCCGCAACGTCGCCAACATTGTCTCCCCAAAATAGTCCGGCCATGACCGACCGCCAGCATCTACGGCTGGATACCACACTTGCGTTTAGAATCTAAAGCGTTGCCCCTGCTCCGCAACATGCATCTGAAGTTCCAAAATCTGACGATTCGCATCAGATTCAGCGCGGAGCACAGGGTTGGTATGGTTGAAATGGATGAAGTGTATCTTGCGGCGCTCGCCTACGGGCAACTTCTTGAAACGTGACAGACTCTCAGTGATAAACGGATGCGGAATCTGTGACATATCCCGCCCCGGCAATTCGCTGCCATCAAAGAACGTTCCATCGAGAAGAGCCATATCGCAGCGTGCAATCAACGATTCAATCGGCACCTCCCACTTTTCCCATTTGTCGATATCGGGCAAGAACATCATCGTGCATTCATTTAGCGCAATCTCGAAGCCGACCGTTTCGGAGTATTCATCCCGATGCGGAACTAAGAACGGCACAACAGAGCAACTCGTCCCCAGGGAGAGTATCTGCCCCGCTGCGAGCTTCTTGAGCTGAATCTGCTCGAGATCAACTAGTTGGTTCCAAGGACCGTTGCTCGAAAGAAATGCCTTCATTCGCGGCATGCAAAAAACGGGCAGCCGATCGGTGCTCATCACCTCTCGCCCCAAATGAATCAAGCCGGCGTAATGCCCGATGTGTGCATGCGTGAGGAATATCCCGTCCAGCTTGGCGCGCCCGGAGTCGATCGGTGCAAGTTGATCGAGTAAATACAACTGCTCCCGAAAGTCGGGCGTGCATTCGAAAAGATAACGCTTGCTGTTAGCGTGATCGACGATCGCTAGACTAGTTGCAAATCGCCGAGCAGAAGGATTACTCCGGGCAAGTTTGCAACACTCTCGATCGCATCCGGCCTGCGGATACCCAGCATCTTGGGCATTCCCTAAGACAATGACTTCCAGCTGTTTTTTGGCCGAATCCTCGCGTGCCGGTTCATTGCCTGCTGTGTCGGTGCTTACTGTATCCTCATCCGCCGCCTTGGAACTAGTTTGTCCGTACGCTGTGGTAGCCTGTCCGAAGGGTGAAATCCCGACACGAGTACCAATCGGATTCCCAAGAAAAGTTCCAGGGAAATCCCCTAGAAGAATTGTGAACACTACACACAATACGCGGACTCGCATGTCGCCTCCGACATCTAACAACGCGTTTGTTCGACTACTCGGCCATCCTCCAAATGAACAATCGCGTCACAGCGCTGCGCGATCGACTCATCGTGAGTTACCATGACTATTGTCAGGTCAGACTCGCTATTGAGTTCGCGGAGCAACCGAAGAATGGAATCTCCGTTTTCTCGGTCGAGGTTACCGGTCGGCTCATCAGCCAACAACAACTCAGGCTCGGAGATCAATGCTCGGGCGATGGCAGCCCGTTGCATTTCACCTCCAGACATCTCTCGTGGCTTGTGATGGATACGATGCCCCAAACCAACCCGCTCAAGCAACTCGACTGCTTGGCCTCTGATTTCCTTTCGTCTGCCGAAGTAGCTAAGCACGCCTTCACGTATCAGTAGTGGGATCAGCACATTTTGCAGTGCGGTCAGCTCAGGCAGCAAATGATAGAACTGGAAGATCATCCCGAGCTGCGCGTTGCGGAATTTGTCACGTTCCCTGCGAGACAGGTTGTCAATGCGTTGACCAGCATAGCTGATTTCCCCGGAATCAGGGACGTCAAGTGTGCCAAGTAGGTGCAACAGTGTGCTCTTACCACTGCCGCTCTGACCAAGTATTGCGGTCATTTGCCCACTGGCCGCCTCAAAATCGCACCCGCGAAGCACTGGGACTTCGTGGTTGTTCTTCCGGTAAGCCTTCACCACATGCTTGGCCTCCAAGACTTGCGGTCGTGCAACGCGTAGGTTTGTTGGCTGGCTTTGAAGTTCGCCGGACGTCTGTGTACGCCGACGTGGGCGGTTGAGCGCTGCGTTTGAACCCTGATCTACCGGATTCTGGAGCGATGAGTCTTGGAGTTTCGTGGCACCGGACGATTCCATTCGGCCAACCTTCAAAATAACGCTAGGAACTTGTCACAACACACTGCAACGGACAAACAACTTCAACTCGAAAAACTACTCGTATCGTAGCGCCCGAACGGGATGCATTCTCGCAGCACGAATCGACGGCAGAACACTAGCCAGCACCGCAATGATGATCGCACCAATGATTACACTCACGACCATGGACGGATGAACGATCGTCGGGATGGTCTCAAAGTAGTAGATTGTCGGATCAAATACCTCGCGACCTGTTACGCCCTCCAGGACATCGGCCACGGTGTTGATGTTAGCTACGAAGACTAGTCCGGCAATTGCACCGACGCCGGCACCAAATGCCCCGAGCAGCACACCATACCCAAGGAATATTGAAGCAACGCCATAGCCGCCTGCCCCCAAGGATTTCAAAATCCCAATATCCTTGGTCTTCTCCACGACGATCATGAAGAAGGTGGCCAAAATCCCGAAACCGGCCACTGCGATGATCAAAAACAGCAAGATGTTCAAGATGGTGGTTTCCATTTGCACCGCGGCCAGCAACGGTCCCTGCAAATCACGCCAAGTACTAATTTCGAGACCGGTAACTCCCGGCGGATACGTGGCTTGTAATAGGTCGCGAACCTGCGCCAGGTCGGCTCCTTCTTTGAGCTTTAGTTGTATAGAGCTAACTTCTTCGTCAACCATGCCGAGAGCCGACTGCAAGCGATCGATCGGAACGAATGCAAACGTCGAATCGTATTCGCTCATCTTACTCTCATAGAAGTCGACGATTGTAAACTTCTCATGGACAGCGGTTGTCATTGCTCCGGCTGACGGAAATGTAACTCGTACATCGTCTCCTGGTCGGGCGTAGTAGTAGTCTAAGACTTCGCCATCTTGGCGGTACGGAATTGATGCGATGCTGATGCCCATTACAATTCCCGCCCATTGCTGCGTCTCGGCATCAAATTTCGCGGCTTGCTCTTCTTCGGTAGTTAGACCTTGGTCGAACTCCGGAAGTGGCGAACCGCCAACTGCGTTGCTAGGCGCTGTTACGGTCGCGATCTCAGAGTTCTCACCAAACGGTGAAGCTGGAAACGCAAGCCTCTGCTGCGTTCCGTCATCTTGTTCGGGTTCCGCAGATCGCTCAGTCGACTGAGCTGCCGCTCCTTCGTCACTGATCGCTGGTGCTCCAAGCGCTACCGCACCGACTGCTGGCGGGCCGATCACTGGAGATGGCTCGCCAAGGCTTGTCGATTCCCCGCTTTGCCCTGTTGCACCAGAATGTTTCTCATTCGCCGCCGATTCCATACTTTTGATGAGCATTTCGTTGCGGCGTCGCAATTCCTGAAGCTCTTTCATTCGCCGAGCCTTCAGACGGCGGTACTCCCAACCGGCGTCGTGCAGATCACCGTCCTCCGCGTAGCCGGTTTCTCGCAAGAGAAATGAGAGCTGCTGCTTGTTTTCCGGGTGAAGCAAGTACTTGCTAAAGTCACTGACGTCTGCATACGTGTCGGTGTCAATTCCGATCAGGTTGATCTGACGGGTCAGCGTTTGGCCTTGATGTTCAATCATCACCATAGCGGGCACGTGGACCACCGAGGTCATGCCTTCCAATTGATCGCCAAGAAGCGCTCTGATTTGTTGGCGTTTTTCCTCGGGATTGGACAGTCCACCACGAACTTGGCTCTTGATGATCACATCCGACAGAATGCCATGCATGCGGTTTTGCATTTCGGACGTGAAACCGTCCATCACGCTATTGACGATGATAAGTGTAGCGACGCCCAACGTAACGCTTACAACGCTGGCCAGAGCGATATAACGCGTTCGCAGATAACGCCAACACAGAAGCCATCGATACATTCGGTCATCCTTTACAACACAACGCCTCTTTGGCCGAGCATCCTGCTCGGCCTTCTCCAAACGTCGGCTTTCGCTAAGAAAACGCCTCGAAACAAAACGAATCTCGCTTGGCGCAGACAAATCCTCAAACGGAGTTGATGCAGCATCCGACGCTTGCCCATGGGCCGTCGCGGGCGAGTCTAGCTGGATTGATGCCCTGCGAAAATGGCAATTGCAGCCCAGTGTCCGCCACAGCTACGTTCAGAACGTAGAGCTAAACGAATCAGCCGCTTCTGGACCGCGGGCCACGACCGTTACTTCGAAGTGTCATCGTTGACGCTAGCAATTGCGTTGGCGTCGTTAGATTGCGACTCAGCATCGCTCGAAAAGGACTGCCGCGCGATCTCCGGCACTGCCTGCCGGTAGCCCGCAAGCGAACTCAACGCGTCCAGCATTGCCAGAAAAAGGCATAGCGTGAGGCCAGCCAAGACGACACACCACAGCAGCATCCAGCTGCGCCCGCGGGGCAGTGCAGCCGAATAAGCAATTAGGACGCCCAAAATCCCTAACAAGATGTTATTGAACCGTCTTACGAACTTCTGCAAGATCGCCCAACGGCGAATCGCACGCTCTGGCTCGGCCAACATGTCTTGTTGGCTCCAGTCCGGCGGAGGTAGCTTTGACAGCATAAACGCTGCGCAAACCAATCCGGCCCCTCCGATAATGCATGCGAGGTCTGCCAAAGTTCCATCCCAGTCCGTTTTGAAAGTTAATTCTCGCGATTCGCATGGCAAGTCGCTTGCGATGTCTAGCCTAACACCCGTTCGTCGCCTTTCGCCAGTGCGTGGTCTTTCCGCCGGCCGAAAGATACTATCCGCACCAAAAGTATTGTAGGGGCACTCAATCTCCTTCGTAGGGCACCGTTTCCATGGCGGAAGAAACTGGTAGGGCCGCAAGTTGAGGATGCCAGTCGCGAAATCGGTCGGGAGGAAATCTTGCGTAACCCCGAAATACGCCGGAATCTGCAAACTTTTGCTTTCGGCAGGAGCAAAAAATGTCGATGGAACCCTCCAGGGGGTGGAGAGGCTGCGCGCAGATGATAGCGCACAGGCTGTTTTCCAATGCTCCGCTTTCTCAATTGGCTATTGGGTTGCGAATCTCATATCGCAATGATGATCGGCGTCGGATTTTGCACAATCTGGATGCCAATCACAGCCTCAGCCCAAATGCGCCCCGGGCAAAACCGCCAAACTAGCAGGCAATCGTATCGCCACTCTGCCCGCGATCGAGGACAGCAGTCACCTCTGCGCAGCGTCGTGTCCCGTTCCGCTCCGGTGAGACAAGCAGCTCACGCACAACAGCCAGAAGTAATCGCTGAAGGTCCAATTTCTGGCCACGTATCCGACCAAGGTTATGTCGACGAATTCGGCCCCTCGGTCGCTTTCGGGCAATCGCCAGCTTGCGACTCCTGTCGATTCGATTCGTCGCCGTGCGGGAGTCCTAGTTTCCTGCTCGATTGGTCTCGTGCGGAGCTGTGGGCCGGAACAGTTGCCTTCACCGGTCCGGGTAACTTTCTAGGCAATTCGAACCTGGTCACGGGGCAGACCGGGGGGAGCTTCGGATTCCAAGAGGGCTTCAACTTCGGCGCGAGAATGCCAAGCCTTGCCGGTGGACAACTTGGTTCACAGATCGGCGGTCGTCTCACGCAAACTTCATTAGATGGAAGCACGGCGGGCATGGATCGACGCAGTCAAATGTTCTTGACTGGCGGCTTATTCCGCCGCGTCGACTATGGCTTGCAGGGTGGTTTGGTCGTGGACT
>DNPC01000254.1:0-3658 GCA_003501565.1 Planctomycetaceae bacterium
CACTTTCGCTCAGGATCCTGCGACTGCGGGAGACAACTTAGTATCCAGGCCCGCCAGCCAGCCCGTGGAAACCTTTTCGGTCAACATTTCGTCTCCTTCGGACGCGGCGATTGCGCGCATGCGCAAGGACCTCGAGTTTATCGCAAGCGATGCTCTCAAGGGGCGTGATAGTGGTAGTGAAGGAATACGCATGGCGGCCGATTTCATCGTGAACCGTTACAACGAAATCGGCGTGAGAACCGACGCCTTTGACGGCTCACCGTTTCAACCATTCGAGATACCAGGTAACTTGGCGCCGACCGGACCGGAAAACAATCGAATAACGTTTTCTAGTGGTGACAAACGTCCGACCCTCAAGCTTGGCGAAGACTTTGTGCCACTTACGCTCGGAAGCAGTGAGAAGTTCTCAGGCAAATTGGTTTTCGCGGGATACGGCATCACCGCCCCGGAACTCGACTACGACGATTATGCCGACGTACCAGTGGAGGGCAATGTCGTGATCGTAGTGCGACGAGAACCCCAGCAGATGGACGCTGGTAGCAAGTTCAACGGTACCGAGAACACGACGCACGCCTTCTTCCGCGCGAAACTTGGCAACGCACGAACTCACAAGGCTGCGGCTGTGTTGTTCGTCAATGATCGGCAAACGGCTGAAAGTGACGCTGGTGATATTCTTTTTCGTGTTGATGAAGCCGGTACAGCTCCCAGTGCGATGCAGGTGCCCATGTTGCACGTGAAGCGCGCGAGCATCGATCCGATTATCAAAGAAGCACTAGGGAAGGACCTTGCTGAGCTGGAGGCCGAAATCGACACAGATGCAAAACCCCGTTCCGCAGTTGTTGGGGCTGTCACGGTCGAAGGGCAAAGTGATATTGCGCGTGCGAGAGTTAGGGTCCGCAATGTGATTGGCGTGATCGACGGAGTCGGCGATCTGGCCAAGGAATATGTGGTCGTGGGCGCTCACTACGATCATGTCGGGATGGGGGGACGCGCATCATTCTCGGGAGGGCTGTATGAAATCCACAACGGTGCGGATGACAACGGGTCGGGGACAGTATCACTTTTAGAAATCGCCCGACGTTTGAAGGAGATGAACGATGCCGCGCCGCGGCGAACCGTCCTCTTGATGTCATTCACGGCCGAAGAGAAAGGTCTACTCGGTAGCGAGCGTTATGTGTCTTACCCACGTTGGCCATTGGAAGATACGGTCGCGATGCTCAATCTAGACATGGTCGGTCGGCTTACGAACAACAATTTGGAGCTGTGGGGCACGGGGACCGGCGATACGTTTAGTGAAATGATCGGTAGACTAAACGAGAAATACCGATTTGACCTCACCATAAAGCCTCAAGGGACTGGCCCTAGTGACCATGCGAGCTTTAACGCAGTTGGTATTCCGGTGTTCCACTTTTTTACCAAACTTCACGGACAGTATCACCGTCCTTCCGACGACGTCGAACTAGTAAATTTTGAAGGAATGGAACGTATTGTTAGCATGGTAACCGACGCCACCAACGAGATTGCAACTTCGACTAGACGTCCAAGGTACATCGGATCAACTCCGCGTCGGCGGGCTGTTCTAGGCATCTTACTCGGTAGTGTCAACGACGGTGTGGCCGTTTCGCAGGTTAATGCAGATAGCCCTGCTGAAGGAGCCGGGATGGAACCCGGTGACGTTATCATTCAGCTTGATGGCAAAGAGGTAAAAACCACTCAAGACTTGCGGCAAATCATGAGTGCCAAAAGCCCTGGCGAAGAAATCACCGTTTCGGTACGTCGGGGTGAGGGAGATTCTGCCAAGACCATCGATCTTGAGCTTAGGCTCGGCACCGGCTGATGTGCTCTCGGGGTGTGACGGCGTTGCCTGTCAATAAGCTCGTGGCGTGGTCTGGTATGCCCATAGGCAAGACAGAGGTCTACAATGACGGTGAAGCCCCACAGAGTTCGAAACTGCTTAACTGGCCCTTTTGAATCTACATTATGAATATGCGTATCGATAAACGACTGATTTGTTCCCTGTTGATGAGTGCAGTTGGCTGCGCGATTTGCTTGTCTTGGAATCCTGCGTTGAATGCACAAACGAGAAAGAACTCAGACGTGACAGAAAGTGAAGACCCTTACCTGTGGTTGGAAGATGTCACTGGCGATAAGGCGCTGGATTGGGTGAGGGAGCAGAATGCTGTCACGCAGGAGCACTTTGAGAGCCAAGAGTCGTTCAAAGAGCTCGAGTCGGACTTGCTGGCGATTTTGGATTCCGACGAACGTATCCCGTTTGTCACACGTCGCGGCGAGTTTCTCTATAACTTCTGGCGAGACAAGACGCACGTCCGAGGTATTTGGCGTCGTACCACCTTGGACGAGTATCGCTCCGAATCGCCCAAATGGGACGTGTTGTTAGACCTAGACAAACTGGCTGAACAAGAGAATGAAAACTGGGTGTGGAGTGGTGCTAGCTTGCTACGCCCCGGCTACGACCTTGCCCTGATTTCGCTATCGCGAGGCGGTGCTGATGCGACCGTTACCCGAGAATTCAGTGTTGAAAAGCGTGGATTCGTTGAAGGAGGCTTTTCGCGTCCGGAGGCCAAGGGCGGAATGACCTGGATCGATCGGGACCAAGTTTTTGTTTACACGGATTTCGGTGAGGGTTCGAGAACGACTTCCGGTTACCCGCGCATCGCTAAACTCCTCAAACGCGGCCAGTCGCTTGAGGAAGCTACAGTGGTTTACGAGGGTAAACCTGAGGATATGTACATAGCGGCATACCATGACGATTCACCGGGATTCGAACGCGACTTCGTCAGTCGTACGTTGGCGTTTTATAACGACGAGTTGTATCTTCGCGCCGCAGACGGGCAGCTCACAAAAATCGACGCGCCAAACTCGGCCAACAAGAGTGTCGTTCGGGAGTATCTGATACTTGAATTGCGTGAATCGTGGGCCGTCGAAGGTCAAGAATACGCGGCGGGAAGCTTGTTGGTTACAAAGTTCGATGACTTTTTGGCCGGCAATCGGAGTTTTGACGTAGCCTTTTCGCCGACCGAAAACAGCAGCTTGGCCAGCTATACGGCCACAAAGGACCATCTGGTAATCAACGTCCTTGAGGACGTAAAGAACAAGATCTATGTGCTCACGCAGACTGATGGCGGATGGGAACGAAAACCTCTGTCCGGTGCACCGGAGATCGGGACTGTCAGCATTTCCGCCGTCGATTCCGATGATTCGAATGATTACTGGCTGGTGTCGAGTGGTTATCTGACACCTACAACTCTCTCGATGGGGGAGCTCGGTTCCAAGCCAGAGCAGCTTAAGCAACTGACTCCTCTTTTCGATGCCGAAGGACTTGAGGTATCACAGCATTTCGCGACTAGTGAAGATGGGACGAAGGTACCTTACTTCATGGTCGGTCGGGAAGACTTGCCGCGTGACGGTAACGCCCCAACGTTGCTTTATGGTTATGGAGGATTTGAAATCTCGTTGACGCCCGGCTACAGCGCGAGTGTCGGACGAGCATGGACTAGCCAAGGTGGCGTTTACGTGGTTGCAAATATTCGCGGCGGCGGAGAGTATGGTCCACGGTGGCACCAAGCTGCATTGAAGCAGAATCGCCTACGAGCGTATGAAGACTTCGCCGCGGTAGCCAAGGATTTGTTTGAGCGAT
>DNPC01000254.1:3715-14673 GCA_003501565.1 Planctomycetaceae bacterium
TTGAGCGAGGCGTTACTCGACCAGAGCGGCTTGGTATTCAAGGCGGATCTAATGGCGGTCTGTTGGTCGGAAACATGGTGGCTTTGTATCCCGAGATCATGGCTGCCGCGGTCTGCCAAGTACCCCTGCTAGACATGAGGCGCTACCACCTGCTTCTGGCCGGTGCAAGTTGGATGGCTGAGTACGGCGATCCCGACTCGCCAGGAGATTGGTCGTTTATCAAGACGTATTCGCCCTACCAAAACATCTCCCAAGACAAGCAGTATCCTGCGGTACTTTTCACCACGTCAACTCGTGATGACCGCGTCCATCCTGGGCATGCACGGAAGATGATGGCCCTAATGAAAGCTCAGGGACATGATGTGACCTACTACGAGAACATTGAAGGCGGTCACGGTGGTGCTGCAAACAACAAGCAACGCGCCTACATGCAAGCACTCGCCTATTCATTCCTTCGCGAGCGTCTATTCGCACATTAGAGGTGAAACTGCATCCGGGCCACGTCGGTGGCAAGCGTCAGGCCTTAAGCTCTAAGTGCCGAGCGCATGTTCTGCATGCTCTCGCGTGCGATGGTTTCGATTCCAGGAGAATAGTCGAAGACTTCGACGCTTACCCATCCCTCGTAGCCGACTGTTCGCAGAGCATCAAAAATGGGCTCAAACGGAACGTCTCCCATCCCGGGCCCTAGTAGGTTGGGATCGTTCGCATGGAAATGGGCCATGTGTTCGTGGCTCTCGCGAATCACATCGGCTATGGGTTTGCCTTCGGTACTCATCGCTTTGACGTCGAGGTGCAACTGAACGTTCGGAGAACCGATTGCTTCAATAACACGCACAGTTTGCGAAGCGTGATTCCAAAAATTGCCTTCGCCTGGGCCGAGTGGCTCAAGCGCGAGGGTGACTTCGTTGGCTTCCAGCAGAGGGAGTGCTTGTTGAATCACATCGATTGCGTTGTTGTCTGCTTCTTGATGAGTCATCGATGCGGGGAAATTTCGCTGCTGTGGCGAGCCCAGAACCATGACTTTGCCGCCAAGATCGCGACACAATTTCGCCAAATCGCCAAGGTATTTTGCGGTGCGGCTGCGCGTCGCGGAGTCGTCGGTAGTCAGGTGGTAGCCCTCCGTCTTCGCTAGCAGCCAGTGCAACCCGATAACTTCAACTCCGGCCCGCTCGATCTGTTTCGCCAGCTGATCTCGTCGCTCGGTGGGCAGTTGTTCCGGCCGCCTGCCCAGTGTAAACGGAGCTATCTCCCAGCCGGTGTAGCCGCACTCCCTGGTCAGCTCAAGTGCGCGTTCCCAAGGCCAATCCTGAAACAGTTCGTTGCAAATTCCAAACCGCATACTTCTTCAGTCGTTTCAAAATCGTACTATGCCCGCTTTAAATTCAACGTACCGCCAAACTGGTCAGTTGAAAAACATCCGCGTTTGAACGCGGGCATCTTGATAATGGATCAGATTATAACGTGACGTCCCGCGGCTGTGCGGGCCCGCATCCAATCGAACAGTCTTGCGGCGACATTGATGAGTGATTGTTGTCAGATCGGAAGACACTAGCTCTTTCGCCACAACTTGATCACTCGTGTTTTGACGGATTCACGACCTTCGTAGGAACTCAGTCTCGGCGTGTTGGACCTTCAACAACCTGGAGTGAGCTGCATTGAAGAAACCGGAGGATTCGCTAGGCTTACTGAGCCAGTCGGGGACGTGGCAGCATCGCTTTTGTTGCTGTAGCGTTCTCTTGTAATCCCACTCACATTTAGCCAGCGAATTTCTTGTTCGATGTCGAACTCAGCTTCGGAAAATAGGTTGCCTGACCGCGACAGTACGCTTGACACGGAAAGCGATGCGCCAGCTGAGAAGGTCACTGCTCGCGATTTGTTGACGCCTGGAGTGAAACTCCCCCTCTGGACAGAGCTAGTGCGGCCCGACCGACCTGCGGAGCTGGAGATCGGCAGTGGCAAAGGGCTGTTCCTGCAAAACGCCGCACGTGAACGCTCAGAACACGATTTTGTAGGCGTGGAGCTCTCGGGCAAGTTTGCGAATCGGGCCGCGCAAAGGTTGGCAAAACTTCAAGTGACGAACGTCGTGATGTTGCGGGGCGATGCCGGTCGCTTTGTTGCAGAAACAGTCCCAGATGCTGCAGTTTGTGCTGCACATGTGTATTTCCCCGATCCATGGTGGCGGAATAAGCACAAGAAGCGACGCGTCCTTAATGAAGCGATGCTAGACAACATCGTTCGAATATTGATCCCGTCCGGAGAATTTCACTTTTGGACGGACGTTGCAGACTACTACGAACACATCTGTGCACTGACGATGGACACAACACCGCTACTCGGCCCCGAGTATGTGCCAGCGCGTGATGCATCTCATTCGATGGACTATACAACTCATTTTGAGCGTCGCGCCAGAATCAACTCACAACCCGTTTACCGAGCTATTTTTCGCAAGCCAGAGCAGTGAAACGTGGTGAGAGTTGTCACAACAGCCAGTGAGGTCTAGCCAGTGGGAGCTAGCCTGTGGGAGCTAGCCAGAGGATCCTGTGCGGCATTCAGTGTTGATTGTCGAGCTAGAACTTTGTGATCGTCTTCCTGTTCGGTCAGCCGTTGTTCATCGGACTTGAAATTGACTTGCCAGCTCCGGCCGCCGCGCTAGCAACGGGAAGCTCGACAACATCAAACCAATATCGACAGAGCGAAGTTAGCATCTCCTGAAATCTCTCAAACTTCAGCGTCTTAACCAAATACGAATTGCAACGCATTTGATGAAGCTCTGCTATCTCACGCTCACACATGCTTGTCGATAAAACGACAACCGGCAGGTGCTTGAGGTTTTCGTCTGTGGTGATTTCCTGAAGCACTTCGCGACCGTCCATCATTGGCATGTTGATGTCGAGCAACACCAAATCAGGATACGGTTCGTCGCTGCGGAGATAGTCCAGACATTCCACGCCGTTGTTGACGCGATGAACGGTCGCTTCAATGCCGGACCGTGCAATGGTTCGTTGAGTTATGAACGCATCATCGTCGTTGTCTTCAGCCAACAGGATGCTGGCAGTCCTACGTAACATTGGAGCACCTTCGTTTCACTCGCCTAGCGAGTCGCTGTAGTTTTCTGTGTGACCAAGTCTCGTTTGCGGCCGTTAAGCGGCTGATCCGGATGCGTCGGAACCTACTTGGATGAATTAAGTGAAGCCAATTGCGTTGTCGTGCTATTCTCTGACGGCGATTTTTCTTCGTTCAGTTTGGCAGGCAACGCGATGAAGAATGTACTGCCTTCACCAGGAGCTGATTCAACCCACACGCGGCCGGAGTGTTGCTCGGCGATTCGTTGGCAAATAGCAAGCCCAATTCCTGTACCTGGGTATTCTTCTTGGGTGTGCAGGCGTTTAAATATCTCAAATATTCGGTCCTGAGATTCTTCAGGGATTCCGATTCCATTGTCGGCAACGCTGAAAATCCACTCCTGCAAGTGCCGACGCACCGATATGTTGACTTTTGGCGTTTCTTGATTTTGATACTTCAGTCCGTTGCTGATCAGATTTTGGAACAGCTGTAGCAACTGTGATGGATCGCCTGCGACAGTTGGAAGTTTATCGCGCGTCACCGTAGCGCCCGAGTCTACAATTGACGGTTCCAGCACATCGATCACTTGGTCCACGACTCCGCCAAGGTCGACTTGTTCGAATGGGCGACAACGCCCATCAACGCGTGAGTAAGAAAGCAAGTCGCTAATCAGCTTCTGCATCCTCTTGCAGCCACTGACGATGCGTGAAATGTAGTTGTGAGCTGCTTCATCAAGCTGGTCAGAATAGTCTTCGGCCAAGAACTGTGCGAAGTTTGCGATCCCGCGCAAGGGGGCCTGCAAGTCATGGGAAGCCACGTAAGCAAATTGCTGAAGTTCTCGGTTGCTGGCCGCCATTTGATCAATTACGCGTTTTCGCTCTGAGATATCGTGCCACACGACCAGCAAAGCTCCACCAGAGTCCAACTGCACCGGATTTAAGGTGACCTCACACAAGAACTCCTCGCCGTCGGAGCGTTTATGCATCCAGTCGAAACGGTGATAGCCGTTTTCGTAGGCAAGGCGGTCCATCTCAATGCACTTCTCCAGCGATGGCCGGCCGTCGGGTTGCAACTCAGGTGAAAACTCGGCGGGGTGACACTCCAAGACCGCCTGCTTGTCGCGCATGCGAAGCATATCGACTGCGGCCTGATTGCATTCAATGATGCCAGTGGCATCAAACAATAGGTGAGCGTCGGAGGACTGTTCGAAAAGAACGTTCCGCATTTGGACTTCGCGTTTCGTTTGTGAGGTGTCGCGGTAGCTGGCGACTACGCGTAACTCGCCCTCAAATTCAACCAGCCAAAGTCGGGCATCGCAGTCGAATTCGCGCCCGTCCAGGTTGGACAACTTCGTTTCGTATTCACAAACGCGGTTACGTTCAAGTTCAAGTAGTTTTTCTTGCCAGCCGTAACCTGAAAGAACGTTGTCGGCGACGCCGACCTTCCTTCCATTAAGCGATCTGCCAAGAACATCGCTTGCGACGTCGTTGGCGTACTCTATTTCGCCGAGAGCGTTTATGAAGAAAATCGCGTCGGCAGCATTGTCAACAGCCTGCTGGGTCAGTCGCATGGCTTGCTGGTCGTTGTGGTGTTCCGTTACGTCTTGGAATGTTCCCCACAGTCGCTCACACCTGCCATCCTTGAATTCACCTTCGCCGATGGTTCGAACCCAGATTTTTCGCCCGGATGCTGTGATAAACGGCAGGACTAAATCCCAAGGTTCGCCAAGCTCCACCGTTCGTTTGATGGCTTCGCGAATCGTTGGTCGCGCCGACGGCGCATAGTAGTTGATGGCTTCGTCCAACTCGGGAACGTAGCCCAGCGGCCGTTCGTGAATTCGACATACTTCGTCCGACCAGGCTATTTCATCGGTCAGAATGTTGAATTTCCAACCACCGACCTTGGCCATCCGGGCGGTCTTTTCTAGGACGGCTTCGTTGTGCTGGGCCTCCTCCGCTACACTCTTTAGTTCTGATGCGGCGCGGGCGTAACGTATTGCTGAACTGGTCAACAAGTAGACCAGCAGGGCAGCCAGACAAGTCAGTAGAATGCTAAAGTAAAACCTTGCCTCAGCTCCAGGTGCAGCCTGCGGCCAGCCATCCACAGGCAAAGCTTGTACGAGCCAAGTCTGATCCGCCAATTGGACTTCTGTCGTCAACGGTCGAGAATCTTTTGACAGTTCCTGGCCAAAAACTAATTCCCGGTCCGGCCCAGCTAGGATAGCAATTTGGATGTCCTCAGGAACCAGAGCCAATATCTCCCGTGCCAATTGGTCGTAGTCGACCAGAATGGATACTAGTCCCCAATAGTCGCCGATTTCAAATTCCAAGTTATGGCTATTGGCAACCTGCACCGGAGCACGGCAAATAAATGCTCGGCCGCCCTGTCGCAACTCCACCGGTCCGGTGAAGGTCATCCGTTCCGCCTGCATAGCCGCCTGCGCCGCGGCACGTTGGTTTGGGTCTTCTAAAGGAGCAAAACCAATGGCGGATTCGTTGCCGATGATGGGGTAGACGTCACTTATGACTGTATCGCGTAGCAACGTAATGCTGCGCACGCCTCCGAATTCCCCCATCAACAACTCAGCGAAAGCGTTGAATTCTTCTGTCGAAATGTCTGGATTTACGGAAACATGGTACTCAAGCGCCAGCGTAAGCAAGGCACGCTGATTCATCACCACTTCGGCGCCAACGCGAACGGAAGTTAGATCTTCCAGAACTTGATTGCGTAGCAGAACTTCGTGACGCTCAAACGCGGCTCGTTCAAGCTGATTGTTCAGAACAATCCCGGCGACAACTGTGAGCGCAGCCGTTGCCAAGGCACAGACGGTCGAACCCGGGCGGTTCAGTAGTATGCGTTTAATCATGTGCATCCTTGACCTTTAAGGACGTCGCTTCTTCCTGCAGCGGTTTCCAGCAATCTTGTGCGATTGCGTCCGTTTTGAAACCGCGACCACCTCGGGGCATTCCATTTATTGCACGTAGAAATGGACCGAAGTCGAGGCGACGGCTACGGCTTCCCCCAAAATTCCGTTCTACCAACCCGTGTTTCGGACTTGCCGGACTGTAGCGAATTTGCAGCCAAATGTACGGCTCTTGGGAGCTGTGGGCATACCCCAATTCGGAGGGGTGGGTTGCTGCGTTGCATTCGATGCAACTTCGAAGCCCGAGTTTTGCTACATTGCAAACTGAGCGAGCAAGGCTGCGACGTTGCAGATGGTTCATACGTGATTATGACGCTGCAAGTGATTGACTTGCCCGGGCAAAAACTTCGATTGAGAGTGGGGATACGTGTCTAAATTACCAGTCCGCGACATCGTGAATCTGACATCCGTCCGTCGGCGAGTCTTTGCATTCGCAGGCTTGCTAGTCGTGATCGCAGCCTCGGTGGCTACGCAGGCGGCGGAGATAATTGCTATCACCGATGAGAACTTTTCCGAAGTCGTTCCGCCGGGCAAGGAGGCTGACGCAATCATTGGCGATTGGGTAATCCGAAATAGCCATATTGTCGCCGTCGTGGCCCATCCAATCCCTGGACGCAAAGCTAACATGACGGTGCGTGGTGTGGGCGGGGCTCTCATTGATCTGACCACTCGCGAACGAGGAAGTGATCAACTTAGCTGTTTCTATCCGGCTGGTGGTAAATTCCTGTTCAACCAGAATACAGTTGAAATTAGAACCGATTCGGTCGCACGGCCCGTTGTCAGTATTAACAAAGGCAAGAAAGTTGCACTTTCGGTTGAAGGTTCAACGATTTCCAAGCCGGATCTGACCTGCCGTGTCACTTGGCATCTGAATGATGATGACTACGCGCTCCGGTACACGGTGCAGATATCGAATCCTAGCCAGCGCGATCGGCGTGTTTCAGCGGAAAGCATGCTCCGCTGCGATGGTGACCTGTTTTCAAAGTCCGTCCACGAGCCGACGGGGTGTTACATCGCAGAGGATGAGTATTTTCGCCAGACGTATGCTGTTGCATTCGATTCAGCAACGTTGAATGCCGACACTGCCCGCGGTGTGACCCTGTCTCGAGATGAAGAACAACAGTTAGAGCTCAAAGCCGGCGAGTCGCTGGAGTTTAGCGGCGCGATCTACTGCTGTGAGGGTCGGCCATCCGCGATTGTGTGGTGCGAAAACCAGAAGAGCAAGCGCGCAGGTGAGAAACAGGCAGGGTTGGTCGCGTCTTCACTGCGAGCACAGAGTGGTCGCGGTAGCGTAGAACATACTGTGCTAACCCTTTCTCGCGGTGATCAACTTCTTGGTAACGTTCACACCGATGAAAAGGGCCGGGCATTACTACGTCTTCCACCGGCGGAATATACCGCCTCCATTCGCTCGCTCGGACGCCCAGACCGTGTACACGAATTCGAGGTCAAGCCCGGTCGAGACCACTCGTCGACGATCACGCTTCCCAAGCCCAGCATGGTGCGAGCTGAAGTGACCGATCGATTCGGTAAGCCAATTGCCGCCAAGGTTCAATTTGTCGGGAAAGGCAAAACCGCCACTCCTGATTTCGGCCCAACCTCAGCGATTTCTGCCGTTAAGAATCTCGTCTACACTGCCAACGGTAGGTTCACCCAAGAGCTCGACCCGGGAGAGTATCTCGCAATCGTCAGCCATGGCAACGAGTACGACGCAGCATTTCTGGACATATCTGTCGAATCCCAGAGAATCGTGGACTTGCGTGTCTCGCTTGCGCGAACGGTCGATACGACCGGCTGGGTAAGTACCGAGTATCACAGCCACTCAAGTCCATCGGGTGACAACGTTTCGCACCAAACGGGCCGCGTACTCAACCTGCTTGCAGAGCATATAGAATTTGCACCGTGCACGGAGCACAATCGCATTGATACCTACACGGATGACTTGCTGCGTCTGGGGGCTACATCACAAATGGCCACCTGTACTGGGATGGAGTTAACCGGTGGACCGCTTCCAATCAACCATCAGAATGCCTTCCCGCTGCTGCATTATCCAATGCGGCAGGATGGAGGCGGGCCGCAGACGGATACCGATCCGGTCAAACAGATTGAGCGGCTTGCGATGTGGGACAATGCTTCGGAAAAGGTAGTGCAGACGAACCACCCTAATCTGCCGCAGATCCTGGGTGACAGAGATCTTGATGGCAAGCCGGATGACGGTTTCCGCGGCATGCTTGGATGGATGGATGTGATTGAAATCCACCCGCCCCAGGCCATTTTTGAAGCGCCGCCAGCAGACATCTCTCCGCAGGAAAAATCCAAAAACCGCATTTTCGCTTGGATGCAACTACTTAACCTTGGTTATCGAATTCCCGGTGTGGTAAACACCGATGCACACTATAACTTTCACGGGTCTGGCTGGCTCCGGAATTATGTAGTCTCTAGCAGTGATGAGCCCAGTGAGATTAGCGTCGACGAAATGGTCAAAGCCACACAGCGCGGCAATCTGACCATGACGACCGGGCCATTCTTGGAAGTGGGCGCGTTCGCAGGCAGTGCGCGGCTGGATAACAAAGTTGCGATTCCGGGCGAAGATCTTGAAACTTCAGAACCGGTACAGGTTTGGGTTCGTGTTCAATGTGCCAATTGGTTTGAAGTTAATCGGGTGCAAGTTTTTGCAAACGGGCGTCCACTGCCCAATGCTAACTTTACCCGTGCCACGCACCCTAAGCTTTTCTCAGATGACACGGTGCGTTTCCAACACAATATTCCGCTTGGAAAGTTCGAAGAAGATACGCACATCATCGTAGCGACCATTGGTGAGAATCTTACTCTTGGTCAGGTCATGGGGCCCGAGCAAGGAAAGTTGCCACCGGTGGCGGTCTCCAATCCCATCTTTGTTGATCTCAATGGTGACGGGTTTACTCCCAACGGCGACGACTTGGGGGTTCCCATGATGGTCAATCGGTAGCCGAACGCTTAATTGCCCTTAACTTCTCCGGCAGGACGATTCGCTATGCACTTGGTATATCCAGTTTCTTATCCTGCTCGGCGGCTACGATTGGGGATTCTGCTAGCTTCTTGCCTTTGCGGGCTACTCGGGCATGCAAAAGAACCCACTGGCCTGAGGGAGTTTAACCCACCGCCAGCGCCCGAACGCGGTCAAGAAATCGCGATCGTTAACGGGAGGGTGATCGATGGTACGGGGCGACCTCCACTCGAGAATGGAGTCGTCATAATTGAAGGCAATTCCATAAGATCGATCGGCAAAGTCGGGCAGTTAGCGGTACCCTCGACTGCTATTCAGATTGATGCGACTGGTCATTCTGTAATGCCGGGGCTCGTGGATAGTCATTTCCATACAGCTGCTCCTCCAGGCGACATTCCGTACCTGTTTCTGAAGCATGGAGTTACAACCGCCCGGGATCCCGGACGCCCGATCGAAGTCTATGACGAGTATCGGCTGCCGAATCATCCCGCACCGCGACTGTTTCTGACTGGGCCGCACTTCGACCAACCCCCGTTTGCATGGCCGGATAACGCGGTGGGTATCCCCAATCGTCAAGCAGCCGAGGATGCTGTTACGCGCTATCATCGACAGGGGGCCACTGGCATTAAAGTCTACTTCCGACTGCCTCTTGCGGAGATCAATGCAACCTGCGAGGCCGCTGACGAGCTGGGCATACCGGTCACAGCCCATTTAGAATTGTTTGATGCAGACAAAGCCATTGAGGTTGGCTTAGACGGCATTGAACATATTACTTCACTCGGGACGGTTATGGCTGCCCCGGATATAGCCGATAAATTTCGCAATAGTGTGATGAGCAACAACGACGCCCGGCGCGAAGGGAGATATCGCCTCTGGGCTGGCCTAGTTGATTTCAATAATTCACGGACGAAACGTCTCGTCGACATGATGGTCGACAAAAAGGTGTTTCTGTCACCTACGCTGGCGACGTTTGAACGACAAGCCGGGAGCAAGGGCGTAGAAGAACATCACGTTCGTGGTTTTAAGCAGATGCTGGCGATGGTTGGTCACTGCCATGAATCTGGAGTAACAGTTGTAACCGGCAGTCACACGTGGAGTAAGTACGTCGATTTAGGTTGGGCGTATCAACGGGAGATGGAACTACTGCATGCAGCTGGGCTGAGCCCGATGGAAGTTATCGAAGCCTCCACACTTTCGTGCGCTCGTTTCCTTGGTTGTCATGATCGCCTCGGATCGTTGGAGCCCGGCAAACTAGCAGATGTCCTGGTCGTTCGCGGCAATCCGCTGGAAGATTTAGAGGCGATGTATGACATCGAAAGGGTGATGCAGAATGGCAACTGGATTCAAACCAACTAATGATCTTCGAGCTGCCAGCTCAAACCGTGGCGTTAGAAATGACTAGCCCCTTGATACGCTTGATCACAGCTAGGAACTTGTCCTCGCTAAATGGCTTTCTGATGTAGCTGCTCACGCCAAGCAATTCGCACTCGCGTTGATCATCGCCATCATCGCTACTTGTTAGCACAACGACCGGAATACGCATCAACTGGCCATCGGTACGCAGCTGCCGTAGCAACGTCACGCCATCGATATCCGGTAGAAACAGATCCAGAAGAATTACATCAGGCTGCGGTGCTCGCGCGAATACGCCGCGGCGATATAGGAACTCTGTCGCTTCGCTACCATCCCGGAAATAGCTCAGGCGATGGTGGATGCCGCATCGTTTTAGCGACTCGATCGTCACTCTAGCGTCGAACAAGCTATCCTCAACCAGCATGATTTCCAGTGCATTGCCGGTGTTCGATGTTAGCACTTTGTGGTTCCAGGATGGTGGTCAAGCTTGGTGGATCGGGATGAATGTAGGGCGAACACGTCGTTATCTAGGCGGTCGCGGGCGTAACACCGGATCAACACAGTGGCGGGGGGCAGTATCTACCTGGCAGTTTGCCCGAAGGCAGTGTCACGCTTACCCAAGGCAGTGTCACG
>DNPC01000003.1 GCA_003501565.1 Planctomycetaceae bacterium
CTTGAGCCGTTTGTCCACCCGCCGCACCGGCTTCGCCTTGTGGCGAAGCGTGGGATGTGGATAACTAATGATCGCTAGTTCATCTGGGCTTGGCAGCGTGATCGACTCGTCGGACATCGCGTGAATTACTATCTTCGGTGAATGGTTTTGTTGAGCGGGCTGCGGGGGAATCTTGCTAGCGTGCCTGCAGGGGCACAGCCAGCTTGCCTGCAGAATCACTAATCGGCGGTGTCAAATCGGAACCACCTCGATTTGCTGCGTTCATTGGCCTAAAGCTTAGTCGATCCTACCCGTTGTCCCAAGGCGTCCCACACTTAGGTTCATAGGCGTAACAGCCGAACCGTGTTTTCCCATTCGGACTTTGACAGAGCATGCAAGAATCGCCTATCTCGGAGATCTCGAGCCCGTTGTCGCCGGTGCCAACACTTGGTGGCCATATCCAAAGCGATGGCCGCGTCCGGTTCGAAGTGTGGGCGCCGCACGCCGCAGTGATTGATGTTTGTGTGCCGGATGCGGAAATTTGCCAAACAATGCAGGCTGGCGAGCACGGAATTCATACCGCCATGGTAGCCGATGTTCGGCCTGACGCATGCTACGGTTTCGCAATTCGTAAGTTCACTGAAGCCACGCTGCGGTCGATCGACCCGCTAACTGACCGAGTGTTGCCCGATCCTGCCTCGCGTTACCAACCTACGGGCGTGCATGGGCTCTCCCAGTTGACCGACCTTTGCGGATATCCGTGGCAAGACCAGCATTACCGTGGCGTTGCCAAACGCGATTTGGTTATCTACGAAATGCACATCGGAGCGTTTACGCCCGAGGGTACTTACACTGCAGCCATCACGCGTCTGGATTCACTGGTCGATTTGGGGGTTACGGCGGTCGAGTTGATGCCGCTGGCCCAATGCGCTGGCCGATGGAACTGGGGCTATGACGGAGTCAATCTTTTTGCACCTAGCAATAGCTACGGGACGCCCCAGGATCTTTGCAGATTCATTGATGCCTGCCATACCCGAAATCTCGCCGTGATCTTGGATGTTGTTTACAACCACTTAGGGCCCGAGGGAAATTACCTTGCCCAGTTTGCGCCTTACTTCGCAAGCCGCTATCCGACACCCTGGGGGGAGACGCTGGATTTTGAATTGCAACCTCAGGTAAGACGTTTTGTACTAGAGAACGTTGTTCATTGGTTGCAGGATTTTCATTTTGACGGCTTGCGTTTAGATGCAATCCATTTTCTATGTGATTCGTCCGAGCCACCGATTACGGAGGATATCCGTGTACTGGTTCGAAGATTGGAAGCTGCAGCTGGTCGTCGATTACATTTGATTGGTGAAGCCAACGTTCATGACGCGAAACTGATCAATGGTTCGGCGAACGACTATGATGCGATCTGGTGCGATTGCCTCATGCATTCCTTGTACGCCCACCACCGACCCGGCATGCAAGTCACCAACCGCGGCTACGCCGGCGGTGATGAACTGAGCGAGGTACTGCAGACGGGGTACCTGTACCATGCCGAAAACGGCCGACCCCGACGTACGGCAAATTCCATCCGCAAATCACACAGCGCTGAAGTCTTTGAGTCATTCATCGTCGGTTTGCAAACTCACGATTGCGTCGGAAATCACCCTGCTGGCAAACGCCTGCATCAGTTGACGAGTCGCGAATACCAACTCGCCGCCGCGCCACTGGCGATTCTTTCACCTGGAATTCCGCAGATTTTCATGGGTGAAGAAGAAGCTCTCAACCACTCATTCGCCTTCTTTGTCGACTTCACGGACCCTTGGCTCAATGACGCTGTCACCAAGGGGAGGGCCGCTGAGTATCCAGATCAAACCGATGCAATGTTACTGCCGATCGAGGAAGCGACCTTTCGTGCTTCTCAATATCCCGGCAGCGGCAAAACAGACACAGCTGGAAACGACACGAGTGGAAAAGACACAGACATGCAGGGCACTGATGAACACATACGGCGATGGTACATCTGGTTGCTAAGCGTCAGGCGGGCTGCACGGGAACTACTGCGATGCAAGAACTTGACTGCGAACTATGACGCTTCGCTGGAACTGGCAAGTGTTGACTTCACCGACGACACCGAGCGTTTGGCGATCCGCAGTCGGCTCTGTCGTGAGGGTACAAAGCCGCGTCAACTGGGCCGGATGTCGATAGCCGATCTGCCCGGTGGTGAATCTGCTACGGATCTAGTCCTATTCAGTTCGTTGAGCGGCAGGCTGCCGTCCGCGGCCGAGACACCCGATGCCTTCTATCACTTGCAGCCTTGGGAATCGATCGTCGCCCTTTCGCCTAGTTTGGCAGAGAAGCTTTCGCCTAGTTTGGCAGAGAAGATTGAGCGATCTTAGCTGCTGCGCCTGCAACCGGCCGTTTCTTCACTGGCCATTTCTTCATTGGCTCGGTCTGACCGGCCGTAAGTGTCAGAAGAGTAAGGTGTCAGAGCCTCAGTGTCAGACTGTTTAATCTACTCAGCTATTTGCGACGATCGATCTTCGCCGATTGATTGGAGCTCTTCGGGAGTTCGTCGAGTGGGATTAAGCGCTCGCTTGGCTTGAGAATTTCGCGGACGCGAACTCCAAATTTGTCGCCAATTTTTACGATGTCACCGCTAGCGATCGGCTGGTCTTCGACTTCGACTGTCATCGGACTGTTGTAAGGCTTGTCGAATTGAACAATCATTCCCGGCACAATACTGACCACTTGTTCAATCGACATCTTCTTTGTAGCCAATGAAACGACCAGCGGCACTTCGATCCGAAGAGCGCTTTGGCAAAAGTCTTTCGATCCACTGGCTGGTATCTGCGACGGCATTTGGAATGCTAGCGAAAGGCGCGGGGTGGTTTGGCACTTTTCGGTTTATCGTCTCGCTTCGGTAACGTTCTTGATTGCCAGGGAGGCCAGAGCAAATAGACCACGCGGATTGCCTAGGCTGTGCAGGGTGTTACCAGCAGGTTGGGGGATGGTCAGTTTGCGTGATGGCCACATTAGAAAGCGACTTGCTGGCCAGTGGCGTTAGCTTACCAAGCTTCCGCGGCGGTGGCGCCGTCGACAACGATGGCTTGAAACTGAGCATCACACATGCGGTCGGTCATGCCGCCGATGTACTGCCCGACAGCGACTTCCACACCCGTATCTTCAGCGACCTTTTGAAATTGCCGCGGCAAGATCTCGGGTGCTGACGAAAGACGTTCAAACAAGCGAGTGACTCTGTCGGCCGCTCGGCTGCGAATTTCACACAGCATCGGGTGCCGATAAACTCGCTCAAACAGGAATTGTGACAGCTGCTCGCGCTGCGCAGCCATGGTCGGTGACATGTCTAACAACACGCCCAACTCACGAACGGCTTTTGAGTCCAGGCCCTGCAGTTCTTCGAGCTTTGGTTGGGCAACGCCGAGCAAATCTGCTACTTGTACATCGATTAAGCTATGCACAAGTGATTTGCGCTGTCCCAGATCGGTTCGAGCATGTCCGCGGGCTGCCCCATAGTCACGAGCGTCCCCAATCAGGTCCAGCTCGCACAATTCATCATAGTCCAGCAGCCCGAGAGCGAGCGCGTCGTCCACGTCGTGCGCGTTGTAGGCCAAACTATCGGCCAGATCAACAATCTGCACCTCTAGGAGCGGCGTGCACCCGGCGTGTGTTATGCGGAAGTCTTGGCCTGCCAACACTTCTTTGGATAGGTTCAGACCGGGGTAAGTTGTATACCGTGTCTCCAGCTGCTGCACCAAATCGAGGGCGAAGCGGTTGTGCGAGAATCCGCCTTCGTTGATCAGGCAGGCGTCCAGTGCATCTTCACCGCTATGACCATACGGCGGATGGCCGATATCGTGGAGCAATGCCAACGCCTCCACCAAGTCTTCGTTGAGTCGCAGGACACGACCAAGCGTTCGTGCAATGTTCGCAACTTCGTGAGTGTGTGTGAGCCGAGTACGGTGGTAATCGCCCATCTCGCCGGTAAAGACCTGCATCTTTCCGCTTAGCCGACGGAACGCGGAACTGTGCAACACACGATCGCGGTCCCGCTGGAACGGGCTACGGTAGTCGTGGGGCGGTTCTTCGTAGAATCGCCCCTCAGACTCTGTTGCGAACATTGCATAGGATGCTAGCAAAGCCTGTTCGCGTCGTTCCCACTGACTAGAGCTGGTCATCCATTTGTGCTGTGCATCTTGTCGGTCGAGACCAAAACTTGGCTGTCTGTCGGAGGTGGTTTGCATACCGGATGCAACTGCACCCGACTCCAGGGCACTACCATTGACTTCGTTCGCACCTAGGCCATTTGTCATCTGACTATGCTCGAGCGGATTCCAAAGACACTTGTGCTGCATCTTTTGACAGCATCAAAGTTACCTTATCGACCCGTCGCACCAAAGCCAAGAGCTGACGTGGCACAAAACGATGAAAGTCCGGCGAAACGGTGTGCTAGCAAAACAACGTGGTTGTCGGAATCCCTCTCAATACCCCCCCTTTCTTGGGTGGATCTTGGCGAACAAATTTTAAAATAATTTACTTGTAAACTAAATGGGCTTTCAACGTCTACCAGGCAGTTTCGAGAATCAACGCAAACACCTACAAAAAGGCTACAGAACGATGCTCAAAGTAAGGCATAAGAACGATCGTGGGCACGCGAACTATGGGTGGTTGGATACCTACCACAGCTTTTCATTCGGAGGCTACCGTGATCCACAGCACATGGGATTTCGTACGCTGCGAGTGATGAACGAGGATTTGGTTGCCCCCGGGGAGGGTTTTGGGACCCATCCACACAATGACATGGAAATCGTAACCTACGTACTCGACGGTGCGCTCGAGCATCGGGATTCGATGGGCAACGGCGAGATTCTGCGGCCTGGGGAGTTCCAGCGTATGACCGCCGGTACCGGCATTACTCATAGCGAGTTCAATCCCTCAAGTGATGAATCCACGCACCTGTACCAGATTTGGTTGTTGCCAGAGCAGCGCGGTTTGACACCCAGTTACGAACAAAAGGCATTTGCTGAGTCGGAGCGGGCAGGAAGGCTCCGGTTGGTAGCTAGCCCCGATGCCACCGAAGGTTCGCTCAAGATACACCAAGATGTGCGGATCTATCTTGCAAACCTGGAGGCAGCTGACTCTGTCGAACATGAAATTGCAACTGGGAGACACGCCTGGTTGCAAGTCCTACGTGGCGAAGTGCAAGTTGCCGGTACGCGGTTGTCAGCGGGTGACGGTTTGGCCGTTAGCGAAGAACCAAGCTTGCAGATACGTGCCGCCGCAGACGCGGAGGTCATGTTGTTCGACTTGGCCTAAAGAAGAGATCCGTTTCGCGCTAGCTTGTCGATGAGTGGCGTCGCGACCACATGGTTGCAAAGACGTCACTCTCGCAGCATTTCCCAGGACACAAACGATTTTAGGAGGATACTATCATCGCTATTACATCACTATTGAACATCGCCGGACGTCTGTTCCTGGTCGGTATCTTTTTCCTGAGCGCAGTTGGCAACAAAATCCCCAACTTTCCAGCAGTCGTCGAGTTGATTGAATCTCAAGGCGCGCCGATGCCAAGCCTGATGTTGGTTGGCGGCATCGCTCTGCTCCTAGTGGGTAGTGCCTCGGTTGCACTTGGGTTTCGAGCTAGGGTCGGTGCTGCATTGCTGTGGGTGTTCCTTGTCGGAGCAACATACTACTTTCATGACTTCTGGAACTTTGCCGGCGCGGAGGCCCAACAGCAGCAGATCGCCTTTATGAAGAACCTGTCACTGATGGGGGCGATGCTAATGATCGTCGCAAGGGGAGCCGGGCCGGGCAGTCTAGATAGGTTGATCGAATCGGAGAAGACACCGACGGAATCCACTCCTTAAGAACACTCTTGGTAGCACGCAAGCTCCAAGACAGCTCGCCGAACGAACATTCAGAAGGATCTGGGCGATCCGACAAACTCACACTCACGAACTTCATTCGCAATAAGGAATCGCACGATGGCAAAACTACTATACATTGAAGCTTCGCCCCGCAAGGAACGTTCAAAGTCGATCAAGGTTGCTTCGGCTCTGCTTGAGGCCTATCAAGCTAACAACCCGGACGATGAAATTGAAACACTAGACTTGTGGAACAAAGAGTTGCCGGAGTTTGACGGCTACACAATCGACGCTAAGTACCAGGTGATGCATGGTGCAGGATTCGACGCCAACCAGGAAGCGGCTTGGAATCGAATCGTCGAGCTGTGTGATGAATTTAAGGCGGCGGACAAGTACGTTTTCAGCGTCCCGATGTGGAACTTCAGTCTGCCGTACAAACTGAAGCATTACTTCGATGTGATCGCACAGCCTGGACAGAAGTTCAGCTTTTCTCCAGATACCGGGTATAGCGGGTTGGTGACGGGCAAGCCGGCTGCCAATGTACTCGCTCGCGGGGGTGCCTACGGAAATGACGACCCGAATGGCCTGGATTTCCAACGTGGCTACTTGAAACTGCTGCAGGGCTTCATTGGATTCGAGACAATCCACGAGATTGTTATCGAGCCCACGGCTGCTGCTCCCGAAGATGTCGCGAAGGCGGAGGCCGTGGCACTTGAGCAGGCTAAAGAAATTGGAGCGAAGCTTTAAGCTTGCATCCGTTGCAGCAGTAGCTGTTTCTGGCAGAAGTGAGCACCGCGCCGCGAAAGCGGCAGCGGTACTCAAGCATATATGTCGCGGTCGGTTGTTCGGCAACAAACGATCGCTGAATACTTGTGGTTAATTGCCACCAGCAGGACCGCTGGCGTTAGCTGGTGGTCCGCTTGCACCCGGTGCAACGCCTGGAGCGCCGTCGCCACCCGTAGCGTCGCCGGGCAGACCTGGCAGATCGCCGGGCAGGCCGGGATCGTTTGCCGTGTCTTGATCTTCTTCATCCGCGATCTCATCCAGTCCCTCGGCTTCGAGAATCTCTGGGTATTTTTCACGGAACTCTGGGATCTTCAGAACGTGCAACATGATCTCTTCGATCGGCGTTTTGCAACCTTGCAGCAATGTCGTGACGCTCGTGACGGTGTTCGTGTCGTTGATTGCATTTTGTAGGTTATCGATCAGCTCAACGAATTCTTCACTTAGTTCTTGATGCTTGGCGTTCAAACCGGCTTCGTTAAGAGGTTTCTTGATCAAGTTTGATCGGTCCGCTTCGGGCAGTGCGGTACCATCGAGGGCCAGGTGAACGACTTGGGTAAGTTGATTGGCTACGCGTCGGGCTGCAATGGTTTGCCACGTCTGGGTATCGATGGCTTTGTTTTTCGAGGCC
>DNPC01000168.1 GCA_003501565.1 Planctomycetaceae bacterium
GAGCCACTTCGATCGCTGAATGACGCAGAAGCATTCTTCCAGCCGGTTCAAGAGCTCTTTGCTGTTGCCGAACGTGACATTCTGAGGATGAATGAAATCGTCCCTGAACGCGAATTGTTGATGCGAGAAGACGAGAAGCTACTTTTCGAACGCGACCGCGAACGACTGAATCAACGGTTCAGAGATCTCGAATCGGGCGAGGTTGGTTTCGAAGCTGCAGTCGCCGAATTGGGAAGAATCCGCGCCGCTTACTCCGAAGAAACCCGCGAGCAAACGACCGACGACTTGATGGCCTGGGTACAGTCATTCGTACAACTGGTCGAACGCCTGTCGTTGATTCCTGCGCAAGCAAGGCTAGAGGTCATTACGGTTGACCAAATATCTCTAGAACCAGAGGCTGCTTTTCAAATCGCACTCGACAATCGTCTGGACTTCATGAACGGGCGTGCTGCGTTGGTTGATCGCTGGCGTGCCATCCAGATCGCGGCCAATGCACTTCAGTCGAATGTGTCGATCACAGGCGGCGGAGACTTGGCCACTGCGACAAACAATCCAGTCGACTTCCGAGCATCGACGGCTAATCTCAGACTGGGATTGGAATTTGACGCTCCACTTGCACGGTTGCTCGAACGCAACGGCTATCGCGAAACCCTGATCCAGTACCAACGCAGTCGTCGTGAGCTGATTCAATCCCGCGACTCGCTTCAAAAAGGCTTGCGTGCACTGCTGCGAACGCTGGAACAGCGGAGACTGCAACTGGAGATTCAGCGTCGAGCGGTTTCGATCGCGCTGCGACGGGTCGAACAAACACAGCTTGCGCTCTTAACGCCACCACCCCCAGTAGCTCCCGGTGCTCGTGCTCAGATTAACCCCACCACAGCGATCAACTTGCTAGGTGCACAGAGTTCGCTTCAGAATTCGCAAAACAGTTTCCTGGCGGCTTGGTTAAATTACTACGCCGCCAGGCTTCGCTTGTTTCGTGAGCTGGGCGTCATGCAGCTCGATCCTTCAGGACGTTGGGTTGAGAATTCCCTTGATTTTCAAGCGCCTGCATTGCCTCAATCCTCTGAGTCGACTGAAACGCTACCGCCTCCGGTGCCACTGGGAGTTTTGGAATTAGCTCCCTCCGTCAATTCAGGCTAGAATAGTTCCAGCCCGCATTGACTCAGCCCGCAAACTGCTGCAAGCGTGTCCTTTTTCACACATATCCCCGCCGCCGATTCCTCATTACTTCCGCCGCAGGCACTTGAGTACCCGCCCTCGACGCAACTCAATTTCATATTGATCCCTCCTCATGTCCGCATCCACCTCACCAGCCATTGAACCTGAGCGAAGTGCTCCGAAAACGGCACATGGGCGTGGTGCAACCCGTGGTGTACTTTTCTTCGGAATCCTGGCAGTCATTGCGGCTGCAGCCGGAGTCGCCTTCTGGCCTACAGCTGCGAACGGGAATCGTAACTTTCTGACTCACACAATCAAGCGAGGTGACTTGACGGTCTCTGTCACTGAGCAAGGTACGCTGGAGAGTTCTAATAACACGGAAATCAAGTGCAAGGTGCGTGGCTTTAGCACTGTGACGTATGTCGTTCCTACGGGTACCGTCGTCGAAGAAGGCCAAGAGCTAGTACGGCTGGACACGAAGGTCATCGAAGAACAACACAGTTTGACAAAAACGAACACTTTCATCGCTCAAGCCACCCTGGCACAAACCGAAGCCAATGTGGAAAAGGCGAAGATCGCTATCGATGCCTACGAACAGGGACGCTTTAAGTCTCAATTGCAAGCACTCGAGAAAGAGTTGGCTGCGCACAAACGCAACTTGCGCACCGCTCGTAAGATGTATGAAAGGTCGAAGTCTCTCTTTCGCCAAGGTTACGTCACGGACCTGGAAGTCGAAGGCAATGCGTTCACGGTGACTCAGGCTGAATTGGAACTGAAGGTCAAGGAAACCGAAATCAAAGTCCTGAAAGACTTCACCCGGAAGATGCAACTGGAAACACTTAACGGCAACAAAACTGCCAGTGAATCCAAACTTGCCGCAGACCAAGCGGGATTGGCGATGGAGATCAAACGCCGCGATCGAGCTGCACAGGAGCTGGAAGACTGCGTGATACGCGCTGAAAAAAGTGGCTTAGTTATCTACCCCTCGGCTGCATCATGGAAGTCCACACCGGACATCACCGAAGGTGCGACGGTTCGCAAAGACCAAGTGCTGTTGCTGATGCCGGACTTGTCGCAGATGCAAGTAAAACTTGGCATCCATGAATCCGTGATTGACCGAGTCAAGCCAGGACTGAAGGCGATCGTTACATTGCCAGATCGAACGCTCGAAGCCAGCGTTTCTGAAGTTGCATCGGTCACACGCCCAGCTGGATGGTGGACGGGAAACGTCGTCAAATACGATACTGTCATCGAATTGCCGCAGGACAACGGCCTTAAGCCCGGGATGAGTGCCGAAGTCGAAGTTATCTTAGCGGTGCACTCTGCTGTGTTACTAATTCCTGTTGCCGCGGTCGTCGAGACCGCAGACGGCGTATTCTGCTGGGTTCAAACCGAAGGCGGCACCGAACGGCGCCTCATCGATCTCGGGGACAGCAACGACGTGTTTATCGAAGTTTTGGCTGGCCTGAGCGAAGGCGAAAAGGTCATACTCAACCCAACCAGGTTGCTAAAGGAAGCTGAGGAAGACGCGCTCAAGACGCTGCAGCAAAAAAGTAACAAGGTTGCCTCCGCCGCACATCTACACTCGGGAGCCGCAGCTGCAGAATCTGCTGCGGCTGACGCTACAAGTCCCATCAAGCGAAATATTCCCGCACGACGCGCAGCCGCGTCCACTAAGGCTTCGGATTCACGTTACGGCCGCGGCAGGAGTCTTCTATGGTAAAAGGCATTCTGTTCGCCACGACAATTCTTGCTGTAGCTGGTGTTGCGTGGTTCACCATTGGCCGAACGTCATCCCCCGATCCCACGCCAGATTCGCTCCCGACTCACACGATCACACGCGGTGAATTGATCGTATCGCTTACTGAGCAAGGAACGCTCGAAAGCGCCAACAACACTGAAATCAAGTGTCGAGTCCGCGGCAGCAACACCATCACATCTGTCATCGCAAGTGGCACCCAGGTTCAGGCTGGCGAAGAGCTGATCCGGCTTGAGACACTAGCGATTGAGGAAGAAATTAGCGAACGAACCAAGTTTTATCACCTCGCCGTATCACAAGTCGCTCGATCTGCCGCCGACGTTGAGCGTGCAAAGCTAGCGATCTCCGAATACGAACAAGGAAGATTCGTCACCGAGCTTTCGTCATTACAAAAAGACCTCGCTATTGCCGAATCACGACTCCTCAATTCGAAGAACCGTCTAAAGCACTCGCAGATGATGTCACGCAGCGAATATGCGAGTGACTTGGAGGTCGAGGAACGTAAGTTTGCATCCGAGCAAGCTAAAATGGAAGTCGGTTTAATCAAGACTCGGATCGACGTCCTAAAGAATTACACGAAGAAAGAAGAACTTGTCCGCCTCCAGGGAGAGTTGAACGTCGCCAAAGCCACTTGTGAGGCGGATGTTGAACGAGCCGAGGCCGACAAAAAACGCTTGCAGCGGGCTCAGGAAGAACTAGCCCTGTGCACAATAATCGCCGACCGAGCGGGTCTGGTGATTTACCCCGAGGGTGAAGACTGGGAAGACGCTCCAAAGATTGAAGAAGGTGGAACCGTAAACAAAGACCAAACGTTGCTGCTAATGCCAGATCTGACTCAGATGCAGGTGAAAGTTGGTATCCACGAATCTGTTATCGATCGTTTGCAACCGGGAACTCACGCAAACGTAACCTTGAATTCCGAGACCATGCCGGGCAAAGTTACTTACGTCGCCGAAGTAGCCAAACCAGCCGGCTGGTGGACGGGCAACGTCGTCAAGTATGACACGATCGTCTCTTTGCCATCAACCGAGGGTCTGCGCCCTGGGATGAGCGCCGAAGTGGAGATTGTGCTGGCACGTCATCAGGATGTCGTGACGATCCCAACCGCAGCGTGTCTGGAAATCGGCGGGCATTTCGTATGCTGGGTCCGAACCCCAACAGGCCTCCAGCGCCGCGAGCTGGAGCTGGGCGACAGCAGCAACATGTTTATTGTCGTGCTCGATGGAATCACAGAAAACGAGCAGGTTATCCTTGATCCGCTTGCACACATTCCCGACGCTCAACTTGACGCCGCGGCCGCGATGCGAGCAAATGGCGAGCAAAAATTTGGGTTTGATGATCTGTGAGTCACGCGAAAGAAATAACATCCGATCGCGGTGAAGTGGAAGTCGCCGAACCTTCTGGCGGCGACCGGATTCCGACTCACTCAACAGATGCCAAGTCCAAACCCAATTCCACTGGGAAACGGCTAGTTGTTCGAGGGCTAATCCTCTGTGCAATCACCGCAGCCGCCGGCGCGATGATATACGCGGTGATTCCACGTTTGACTCGTCATGAATCGCCAGCTCGCATGACACACCGAATCGCCCGAGGCGATTTGGTGGTAACCATCGAAGAACAGGGGATTCTGGAGAGCGAATTTAACCACGAAATTAAGTCCAAGGTTCGTGGCCGCAACGCCGTGCTGTGGATAATCGACAGCGGAAGCTATGTCAAAGAAGGTGACCCACTGGTGCGGCTCGATTCGTTGTTCATTCAAGAACAGGTCGACGAGCGGACCAAGTACTCAAACTGGTCACAATCGGCCGCCGATCATTCGGCCGCACGGTTAGCGCGAGCAAAATTGGCCATCGAGGAATACGACCAAGGCCGGTTCCGCACAGAGCTTATGTCGATGGAGAAAGAAATCGCCGTCGCCGAATCGACCGTACAAAGCGCCCGCGATCGCCTCAAGCACTCGACGATTATGGCCAGCAGTGGTTTTGTGAGTGAACTCGAAATCGAAGAACGCAGATTTGCTGTCCGGCAAGCCGAACTAGCGCTAGAGCTCAAGCAAACTCAGCTGACGGTGCTCAAGGACTTCACGTACAAAGAACAACTGCAAACACTCAAGGGCGAACTGACCTCTACCCAAGCCACACATGAGGCGAACGTCGAACGCGCCGCTGCGGATGCATCACGGCGCGATCGCGCAGTCGAGGAACTGCAGTATTGCGTCATACGGGCCGATCGCGATGGATTGGTGATTCACCCCAACGCCGCCAAATGGGAATCGGAGCCAATTGCCGAAGGCACCAACGTATACAAGGACCAAGTCCTACTGCTGATGCCAGACCTAAACAAAATGCGAGTCAAGTTAGGTGTTCACGAATCGCTGGTCAAACGCCTCATGCTGGGTCAAGCCACGAAGGTCACGTTAACCGATGGAAAACTCGACGGTAGCGTGTCAGAAATCGCATCCATCGCCAAACCGGCAGGTTGGTGGACCGGAAATCAAGTTCGCTACGACACCTATATATCGCTCCCACCCACCGCAGGCTTACGACCTGGCATGAGTGCTGAGGTTGAAATCAAAGTCGCTGAATACGAAAACGAATTGCTAATTCCAGTTGCGGCAATTGTGGAAACAGAAGACGAAACTTACTGTTGGCTAAAACATTCCGACGGCAGCAAACGCCAAGTAATCGAACTGGGAGACACCAACAACATCTACAGCGTTGTCACAGCCGGCTTGAAAGAAGGTGATGAAGTTCTACTGAACCCCGCAAGCCAGACCAACTCATAGCTGGAGCCTTCTTGATTGAACGAACCGTTCTGCTTTGAACTATGCTTAAAACGTCTGCAAGAACGCATCTGTAGTAAAATTGCTAAGCCCTAAAGAACAACCATTTGCTTTCACTCGAGCAGCCTGATTTCCCTGCGCTGCTTGGGCTGAAGTCTTCAATCCCGAACCTCTTCGCGAACGACCTCGACATTTGTTTGCACAGTTCTTCCAAATCGTTGATCTTGGCATCAAGAGCCTGCTGGTTCAAAAGATGCGTGCTGGCTTGGCGGCGCTCGGAATATTTATTGGAACCTCGACAGTCATTTGGCTTGTCGCAATGGGCGAAGGCGTCAGCTATCGGGCTCAACAGCAGATCTTGGAACTCGGCGCACGAAACGTCATCGTCCGAACCAAAGAACCGAATGCGGGCAGCGAAGAAGACGCCAACAGTCGAGTCAAAACCTATGGACTACTTCGAGCTGATTTTCGCCGAATCGTAGAAAACATCCCGAACATCAGCCGCGCAATCCCGATGCGTGAGCTCAAGTTTGAACTTCGCCTGGACGACCGCACAGCCGATACGAAATTGGTTGGCTGCACCGAAGACTATCTGGAGCTTAATCGGCTTGAAATCGCGCGAGGCCGTTGGCTTTCCACGCGTGATCGCGGCGAAAAAGTAATCGTGCTCGCCAACGACACCGCAAAGCGGTTGTTTCCTTATGAAAATCCGATCGGTAGGACCATCTGGGTTGGCAGCGAATTCTATACGGTCATCGGCCAAACACGGGATCGTACGGCATCAGCGGCAATTGGCGGGAGTCTAGATTCGCGTGACTATAACTTAGACGCGTACATTCCGATCAAGACGTTGCGTCAGCGTGTCGGAGATCTCGTAATGAAACGCGTTGGCGGCGGCCAAGGATGGAACTTTGTTGGCGAGGACGTCGAATTAAGTCAGATCACCGTCGAGGTCGAAGACATTGAGAATGTCGACGAAACGGCTCAGATCATCGAAACACTGCTTGGGAAGTACCACGAGAAAGAAGATTATGCAGTCGTTGTGCCGCGAGAACTACTGCGTCAGGCAGAACGAACCCGCACGATGTTCAACGTTTTGTTAGTTGTCATCGCTGGGATTTCGCTATTGGTTGGCGGGATCGGTATCATGAACATCATGCTGGCCACGGTCACCGAACGGACTCGAGAGATTGGTATACGCAGAGCCTTGGGCGCGCGGCGAAGTGATATTATCGGGCAGTTTCTAACCGAAGCCGTCGTATTGACCGCCAGCGGTGGTCTCGCAGGTGTCCTGTTTGGCCTGTCCGTTGGACCGATTTTTCACTTGGCAAAGAATGCGGTTCTGTTGTATTCGCCCGATGCACTACCACCGATTGTCCATGAGCTGGAACCCAGAATCACACTATGGTCAGTGCTTCTGTCGCTCGGCATCTCGCTTGGCGTCGGGATGCTGTTTGGAGTCTACCCAGCCAGAAAAGCGGCTTACTTAGACCCAATCGAAGCATTGCGTCATGAGTGAATGAACAAGGTGTCTCGAGCTCGTTTGCAACGTGAAATACACTCATCACGTTTTGCCCCTCGAGCTGACTGGCTACACCTAGTCGGCCCGTGTTCTAAGCAGCAGAGCAGGGGAACAGACTCAACTCGTCTGCGAGAACGACTAAGAAACACGGTTTCGCTTCCTTCTGCCTTCAAACCAAGCATCTTGCACGGGTGGAGCCAAGTACAGATCCTCTGCAAGAGCTTCATCAACTGCCGGAGCGTCAAGCAGTCTGGCGACCTCGCGTGGTTCATCCTCGGCTGAAGTTGCATTCAAGTGATTGACGATGAGCAGTACGTCGCGGGGAGAGACGACACCATTGCCGTCAACATCTTGAGTAGTTAGGACGTTTCCGTTTCGCTCGTCCTGCCCAGCGATCGGATCATTCAAGTAATTGACAACGAGCAAAACATCTACCGGAGAAACCTGACCATCCAGGTTCGTATCCATGCTGAACGCACTTGCACTGTTGCTTGCACCACCTACTCCTCCGAGGCCGCTTCCGAGGAGTGATTGAATATCACTTGTCGGATTCGTCGTGACCAGGATACGGTCGATTACAAATGCGTCTTCCCGCATCCAAACGTTGAGCGTATGCGTACCCACAGTGTCTATGTCCATGGTCGCACGACCGGCTGAGGAAATCCCCGACCAATCGTACACAGCATCAAATGCGCGGAAGTACCTTAGTCCAGGCACTTCGACACCATCCAAGCCGGCATGAACGGAATCACTCGATCCCGTGGTCGCTCCACCGGCTCGCCCCAATATCCAAACGTAATGTGTGCCGGTTTGTACGAAATCGATGTAGTAGTCAAGGTTGGGACTGTTCAGGCTATAGTTGGAATTTATGTTCGCCCCAGTTTCTGGATTGGCGATCATGGCTTGCCCACCTGACGCTGACACGTCGGCAATCACATTCCAAGTATGACCGCTGGCATCTCCCTGTGCATCAAATAGTTCAGCCTCAATATCGACGATCCCATCCGGACCTGCGTCTTGAAAAAAGGACGGATCTGGATCGGGCGGGTTGAGCAGCGCGTCAATATTAAATGTCGGGTTCGTTGTTATCACAATTTTGTCAGCGCTGAAGCCATCCTCGCGCATCCACAAATTGAATGTGTGAACGCCGACCGAGGGTACATCAAATGTTGCGCGTCCGCCGCCGCTGATCGTGTTTGACCAATCGTAATTCGAACTGAAATTCTGGATCCGCTTTAATGTGGGGACTTCGATACCATTGAGTCCAGCATGAACGGAATCACTGGATGGAACTTGAATTCCCGCGGCGCTACCGAGCACCCACACATAGTGAGTTCCAATCTCATTGAATTGGATTGTGTAGTCCATCCTGGGACTATTTATCGCATAGTTGGATGCGATGTTATCTCCCGTATCAGGACCAGCAAACATCGCTTCGCCACCTGACGCGTTTGGTTCTGCCACCAAAGACCAGTTATTGGAACCAACCGAGGTGTTCGAATCAAACTGCTCGGCTTCGATTTCTAACAGTCCATTGCCGTCGGTACCTTGCTGAAAAGAGGCCAGAAGCGAATCGATATCCGTTGTGGGATTCGTCGTCAGAACAACCTTGTCTGCCATGAACCCGTCTTCGCGCATCCATAGATTCAGCGTGTGCAGGCCGGTGGAGGGTACGTCCAGAGTGGCTCGGCTTCCGCCTGCTATTTGCGATGACCACCCGAAATCCACGCCGTAATTTTGAATTCTCCGAGCGGTGGCCGGTCCCGCTCCGTCCAGTCCCGCGTGAATCGAGTCACTGGACCCGGGTGTGCTACCAGCAGCTCTCCCAAGGACCCACACGTAGTGCGTCCCGGTTTCGGTGAAATCAATGTTGAAGTCCAGGCGGGGACTGTTTTGCTCGTAGTTCTGAGCGACATTTAACCCATCGTCAGGTCCAGCAAACATCGCTTCGCCACCGGAAGCCGCAGCCTCAGCAACTGTCGACCAGGAGCGATTGCTCGCCACTGTTGCGTTTTGGAAATCCTCAACCTCGATCTGCACCACACCGTTTCCATCTGTTGACTGCCCGAACGCGCTGCCAACCACGTTTGACAGATCAGTCAGAACATTACGGGTGAAGGTTTGCAACCGCGAATCGGCCGGCGATACCGCCGCTCCAGAGAAACGCCAATCGTCAAGACCGAAACTGAACCCCATCGATCCAGTAGAAAACACAGTAGCACCACTTGGGGCAACGTACTTTGTTGCTTGGGCATCCTTTCCATTATTGGTGTCATACCGCAAGAGGATTTGGGGATCCGTTGAACGGCAGCCCGACACGATTTGGTCCCACTCATAGCCGACGCGGTTCAGGAATGTGTCGCCCGGCAAGATTCCCGTTCCATCAAACCAGGGGTCAGTCAGCGAGCTGGCTTCAACGGTGTAGGCCTCATAAAACGCCTCTTCTTGAGTAAAGCCTGGCGTCGCCGTGCTCATGTACTGTACGCCGATCAGCTCGCATTCGGGTCGCGGTGGTACAAGATCACGAAACTTCATCGCTTTGAGGGCTGGATCGGGCTCAGGGTCGTCCGCTTGATCCGCTGGTTGCACCTTGTAGCCGACCAGAGTCCGGTCAGCATT
>DNPC01000816.1 GCA_003501565.1 Planctomycetaceae bacterium
TCGCTGGCACCACCGCCGCGCTCTCTCAGATGGCCCGTAGGACAGCAACGCCCGACAAAGCATCCAATCTTCTTTCCGCTTTTGCCGCCAAGGCCGCGTTAGCAGGTCGGGGCGAGAGTCTTCCTGACACGGTGGCTTACCTGGAAGCCAACCCTGAGTACCGGGCTGACTTTCTCCAACAAAACAAGGAGCTGCATGAATCCTACACGATCTTGCGGGATGAGATGCCACGAATCAAGCCACTGATGAAGGAGATCGCGAGGAACCAAACGTCCGACCGAACCCTACGTGCCCAGGCTGAAATCGCGAGAAGCCAGGCTACCACCGTTGCGTTTGAGAAACTTGTGTCGGCACAACAACAGCTTGAGATCACTGAAGAAAGGCGGCTCGGTGAGTCAGGTGCGGGTGGCCTTGAAGCGGAGGCAGTTCGCGAGGAAACGTTGCTCAAGGACGGTGCTCTTAGTCGCTTCCTGACGCGCAACAGTGGGCTCGGCCCGATCGATTTCCCGCGTGTCGCTGGACAAGCAACGACGGCTATCCTCAAACGTGTAGGGTTCGATGCAGAGGCCGCCGGAACTGCTGGTGCCAAAATCCAAAAAGCTACAGCGTATGGACCGGTTGCTGGACCATACGTCGCAGTCGCCGATGCGATCGACCTACATAACCAATACTCAGAAGCACAAGCTCGAAGTCGAGTTCGCGCAGGAGTTCTTTCCAGGGAAGTGGATCGTGCTGCTGCCCGCAATGACGCGGCCACCCTCCAAGTCGATGGACGTGAAGTCGAAGGAAATCGGCTGCCTTCTGGCAGTGCGGCACAACGCTCCTCAGGCGCTGCTCAGGCCGGAATCGGGGCAATGGTCGAAGAACAACGCAAGACCAATCAAAACCTGACGCAGACTAACGAACGCTTGGCTTCACTGGAGAAACAAATGAGTGCTGATCGTGAGTCGCGAGAAAAGCATCTTGAATCGTCTAGCAGAAACTTGGACTCTGCTGCACGCTCACTGAAGACTGATCGTAGTACAGCTGCACAGGCCGCTGCGTCACAAGTCGGCGGCGATCGATAGGCATCATGGCTGGTAGCAGGCTCAGGAGGCAGGATGCACAGATATGACTGAACTCAACAGATGGTTGACTGTGAAGCAGACGGCGGCTCAGCTCGGCATCTGTGCCTACTCAGTTCGCAACATGTGCGAGCGAGGTGTTTTGCAGGCCTATCGGCCAACCGGACCAACGGGGCACTGGCGAGTGCTAAAGGCCAGTGTTCAAGAGCATATTCGTAAGGGCCTTGCGCACACTGCTCCTGCCGAGGTTTTCGAAGAACCTCAAGATGACTTCGATGACATTGACGAGACTTTCGCTTTGATCGATGAGATCAAGAAACTCTGACGCTTGAAGCGATTGCTTGTAGTCGGTCCCGAGATTTATCGAGATGCCCGTAGTTTCTCGCTATCATTTGAACACTTGTCCCTGTCAACTCGGCAACGTCAGCAATAGCAACACCTTGCTCCATCGCACGCGTGATGAAACTGTGGCGATAGGCATAGGCAGTCCCATCTCGCCCCGTCCTCTCTCTGAGCCTGCGGATCCAAGTCACCAAAGCGTCTTTTGTCCATGGCTTGCCGTGCGAATTCAGGAAGACGTGCCCCTTTGTCTTCTTGTGAGCAAGCAAGATATTCTGCATGTTCGGCGGGAAGAAAACGACGCGGGCTCGCTTCGTTGCTTTCGCTGTCTTATGCTTCGTGAGAATAGCCCGGGAGCAGTCGTCAACTAAGTGTTCCCAGCAGAGTTCTCTAAGCTCGCTAGGGCGCGCTCCTGTATTCCACGCGAACCATAGCATGCACCGCATGCTTGGGACACTGCAAGCATTTACCAAGTCGCGATGATCGTCGATTGTAAGAACAAGATCTCTCCTGTTCGCCGCGGGCATTTTGACATTTGCTAAAGTCGATTCATTGATGTGCTTTTCCGCTACTGCCCACGCAAGCAGCTGCTTTAAGTCTCCCAAGCGAGTTCGCACGTAGTCTGACGAAGCGTTTTCCGGGAGCGTCGACAAAACGAATTCATGGGTAACCTCCGAACACATAATGCGGCTGGATTTAGTAAGCACCGTCGCTACCTGCCGCGCGACTCGATCTACCCAAGTCTTCGATACCTCACCGCGCCGGTAGCGGTCTCGCTGGAGCGTGAGCCAGCGTTTTGCGACCGCCTGAAAAGTCGCGTCACTGCCGTAACTAGAAGCGGTCGATGCTTTCCATTTAGCGAATGCTTCCTTCTTGGTTTTGGCGAGGAAAATGCGTTTTCGCTTACCGCCGACACCGCGAATCCAGAGGTACCATCCCTCTTTCGCCGTCCAATAGAATGGGGCTCCGGCCATAGCCTAAGATTCCGAGTGATACACTTTTGATACACCAGCGATGTTGCTGTGTGTGAGTATCACTCGTAGACCCAACAAAAACAAGGGTCAAAGAGTGGGCGATACTGGATTCGAACCAGTGACCTCAACGATGTCAACGTTGCGCTCTAACCAACTGAGCTAACCGCCCGACAAGTGGGCAAGCTGTGCCCAGAAATCTTTCAAAAATGTATAGCGCTGGCTGCTACAGTCAAGGTCGCAGACATCATTCAAGCGTCAATTCGCCAGCAAACGCTTGGCCTTACTGGTAAATCCCAACTTGCGCACGAAAAGAGCGGGTATGTCGTGGTAACACACCCGCTCGAAGTGCCCAGGACTGGAGTTGAACCAGCAAGGGGTTTCCCCCACAACGACCTCAACGTTGCGCGTCTGCCAATTCCGCCACCTGGGCGTGGGCACCTTAGTTTACGTGGTACCTAGGCATCGTCAAGCCGCTAGCTATTTCCCGCTTGGCCATTTCACTGATAGCCCTTGCCACTAGCAATTTCACAGTGCCACTTCCGGTTGGCCACTTCCGGTTTGCCATTTCCGGTTTGCCATTTCACAGCAGTCATTTACGGTGCCGTCCTACCGATCACGAGGCAAACCAAACGACGGCGAGATACTCTGCGGATCGCTGGACAAGTAGGCGCGATCGTAAACCGGAGTGGTGTCTTGTACAACGCCGATGGCGCCGCGAATCCTGTGCATTGAATGAGTAACGCAGGTCCGTTTCTTCAGTCTGCTTGAACGTCTACGTCGTAAATCGTTACGAAGCTAATAGCCGCGAGAGCGCGGCCTAGCTAGATGCTGTTGGCTTGGTTATTGAGCATCGTAGCGGCAAGCGCGGTCCAGCCGGTTTGGTGGCTAGCACCGAGTCCACGGCCATTGTCGCCATGGAAGTACTCGTAAAATAGAACGAGGTCCTCCCAGCCGGTGCCGCTGCGATAGCGGTCATCACTACCATGACAAGGTCGGTGACCGTCACCGCCCTGGATGAACAAGAGTGTAAGGCGACGTTCGATTTCCTGGGCGACTTCTTTCAAGGTGCACATGTTGCCTGAACCTGTCGGGCACTCAACTTGGAAATCTTCGCCGAAGAACTCATGGTATGTTCGCAGCGATTCGACAATCAAATAGTTGATTGGCAACCACACCGGCCCGCGCCAGTTGCTATTCCCGCCGAACATGTAGGAATCACTTTCGCCTGGAATATAGCGCACCTCGGCTCGCGCAGAACCACATTCAAAAATGTACGGTTCGTCTCGGTGGGCGGCGCTAAGTGAACGGATGCCATAGGGGGACAGAAACTCGGTTTCATCCAGCATGAAATGCAACATACGACGCAGGCGTTCAGGCGTTGGCAGTGCGAGCAGGCGCAAGTTCGCTCGAGGGCCTTCGCCCTGAAGCAGACTCATTTGGTCAACAATATCTTTTCGATTGTTCAAGAACCATTCAGTGCGTCGGCGAAAACCTGGTAGCTTGTCGATCTGCTGTTGATCGAGAACGACTGGTGTGCACAACGGAATTAGGCCCACGAGTGACCGAACACGCAAGGGAACCGAACTGTCACCAGACTTGAGGTGGTCGTAATAGAAGCCGTCACCCTCATCCCAAAGCCCCGTGCCATGCAGATCGTTGGTAGCTGCAGCAATTGCCATGTAGTGTTCGAGGAACTTACTGGCCATATCCCCATAAGCAACACTGTCTTCGGCAAGTTCAAGCGCCATCCGGAGTAGATGGCCGCAGAAGAAGTTCATCCAGGCGGTACCGTCAGCCTGATCAAGATGACCGCCGGTTGGCAGCGGCTTACTTCGGTCGAATACTCCGATGTTATCGAGCCCCAGGAATCCACCGCTGAAGATGTGATTTCCATTCGGGTCCTTGCGATTAACCCACCAAGTGAAATTGAGGACCAATTTGTTAAAAGCCCTGGCTAAGAATCCCTTGTCGGGTTCACCTCTCGCTTTGCCACGCTGATAGATATCCCAACACGCCCAGGCGTGAACGGGAGGGTTTACGTCGCTGAGCGCCCACTCATAAGCAGGGATGGCTCCGTTGGGGTGCATGTACCACTCACGGAGAAACAAAAGCAGTTGGTCCTTGGCAAATTTCTCATCGATTTCTGCCATGGGTAGCATGTGGAATGCCAAATCCCAAGCCGCATACCAGGGATATTCCCATTTATCAGGCATGCTGATGACGTCGCGATTAAACAGGTGCTGCCAGTCGTGATTGCGACCCCACTTGCGAGAGTCCGTGTTAACCGAGTAGTTGTCGTCGCCCTTTAGCCAAGCATCGACTACGTAGTGATAGAACTGTTTGGTCCACAGGACGCCAGCGTAAGCTTGCCGTGCAACTTCCTTTTGCTCACTTGATAACGGTGTTGCGATTGTAGAGTCGTAAAACTCGTCGGCTTCCGCTTTGCGCGCCTGGATCGTCGATTCAAAATCCGTACCAAACCAATTCTTCGGCCGCTCATCAAAGTGGCTCATCCGAGCGCGTAGGACCAACTCTTCGCCGGGGGCAAGTGTATGCTCAATTACGCGACATACCTTGGTACCGATTTGCTTGGAGTTGACCGCTGCTCGATCACCTTGGATGACATAGCGGTGAAACGCATCTTTGAAGTAACCGCTGGTAGACGGTACGTCTGGATGCAAATCTGTGTTCGTCTCATTGTCGGTAAACAGGTAGTCGGTGCTCTGGGCGCCATCGGGCAGATTACTGGTGTCTATCGCAAGTGCCCAGTTGCCGAGCGTCATGTGTCGAGCAACCAGAGCCTCGCACCCCAGGTCCAGTTCCGGCGAATCAACTTGCTGCATGCGGATTGTCGGCTTCGGCGTGCAGCCTTCGTGAGTGCAGTCCCATGTCCAGGTATTGCGGAACCACCATTGTGGCAGCACAACAATCTCCGCAGGCTCAGAGCTACGGTTGACGATCGTCGCTTGGGCAAGAATGTCGTTGGGAGACTCTTTGGCGTATTCGATGTAACAATCGAAGTAACGACCGTGATCCAGCCGTCCGGTGTCCAGTAACTCGTACTCCAAATCCCCTAGTCCACGTGCTGCATTTTGCTTTACGAGGTCTTCGTAGGGGAATTCCAGTTGTGGATACTTGTACAGGCCCTTTGCGTAGGAATGCGTCGGAGTGCTATCCAAGTAGTAGTAGAGCTCCTTGACGTCTTCGCCGTGGTTGCCTTCTGGGCCGGTGAGACCAAACAGGCGTTCCTTCAAGATCGGATCGTTTCGATTCCAAAACGCAAAACCAAAGCACAACCGGCACTGCCGATCGCAGATGCCAAGCAAGCCATCTTCACCCCAGCGATACGCTCGGCTGCGTGCGTGGTCGTGTGGAAAATACCGCCAAGCGTCTTGGTTCTCGGAATAGTCCTCCCGCACGGTACCCCACTGGCGTTCGGAGAGATAAGGTCCCCACCGTTGCCAGTTTTCTTCGCGAGTCGCCGATTTCTCAAGCCGCTGATGTTCAATTGAGGCGTTCATTGGCAGGTTCAGTCTTGAAACGGAGGGAGGGAAAACGAAGCGCGAGGCGAAAACGCCAATCAACAGATGCTAGGGACGCGGCCAACGCTTGCCGAGCGATCCAGAGCTTAACCCAGCAATCATGCTCGCTCAGCCGTATTGAGAATTAATCTCAGTTTGGCTATCCTGGTTTCGTCAACGAAAAAAGGGCTCGTGCGAATCACCAATAAGCTGACGGCTCGACAATTTAACTGAATGGTGAGAGTTTTTAACACCCTGCGGTGATAAAAAAGTCACTTGCCATTCGCAACAACCCGGAATAATGCTTCGATGACCAATCCGCAAACAGAATCTAAGCACGTCCGCGCTGAAGAAAGCGAGGACGCAGTTCGTTTGCCGAAAATCATCGAGTTTGATGAGCTGAGCCGCTGCGGAGATGAAGTCTGGATCAGCTACAAGGGAACTCTCTACCGCTTGCAGACCACCAAACAAGGTAAGCTCATTCTGACCAAGTAGCACCAAGGCGACGAAGGGCACGGTATCAGCAGCCGTAACCTTTAGACGCTGGCTCGCATCGTCACGGTCGGTGAGAGATTCTTGCGTTTTGGCTTATCGCCATCTGAGTGGACGGGCTCTTTGATCTAGTCGAACTTCCAGCCATCGGGAAGAACCGCATCTTTGATGAGAATCGGGATACCGTCACGAATAAGCA